>CAJXIK010000080.1 GCA_913054445.1 uncultured Bermanella sp. | reverse complement strand
TGCTTCAGGAAGCCTCCATGGACGGATTAACGGCGGCCTCAAACTGAAATAGCACAATTTCAGGCTGGCAGGGAGTGCAATGGTACGACTTTAATTTTAATGCGATTGCCCTGGCCCTCAAGACAACCACTAAAAAGAAGCACATGGCTTGGTACGTTTATATCCTGCGCTGCCAGGATGACAGTTTATACACAGGTGTGTGCACCGACCTTACACGCCGTGTGCAGGAACATAACCTCTGCAATAAAAAAGGGGCGCGCTACACCCGTGCCCGCCGTCCGGTCACCATAGTGTATCGGGAAGACTGTGAAAATCGCAGCGAGGCCTGCCAGCGAGAGGCCGCCATTAAAAAATTAAAGCGCCAGCAAAAGCTGACGCTCATTCAGCACCAACTCAATTCCATGGCATGATCTTTAAGCCAGCGGCGCTGATTTTGGTAGTCGGGGCACAGGCCCGCTACTAGCGCCCAAAACTTTTTACTGTGATTAAGCTCTTGTAGGTGGCACACCTCATGGCAAACCAGGTATGCGATCACCGCCATGGGCGCTCCCATGATTAACCAGTTATATTGAATATTGCCCTTGCTGGTACAGTGCCCCCACTTACTCTTAGTGCGCCTAAAATTGATCTGGTGCAAGGCATCTTGCCGCTGTATTTGCTGGGCAGTATCGAAGGTTTTCGCCACCAATAATTCTTTGGCTTGCCACTTGAAGTAAGCCTGCAATGTGGCAAGCACTTGCGCGGAGGTAGGCCTGTTAGCGAACAAAAAAATAATTTCTTGCGCCTCCACCTGCAACACGCCCCGGCCACTCTGCCGATATTTTAGGGTGCGCCACGTGCCCAAAAAAAGAATCGCACTGCCCCACTCTAAACTGGGCACCCGCTGCATGCGCCCTTGCTGTTGGCTTAGTTTTTTCTTCACCCAGTGTTGCTTACTGGCGATAAAATCGTGGGCCCAACTGTGATCGACACCGAGGGGAATACGTACTTGCACTCCCGCGGGCGTTACGTGAATCGCGGCGCTCTGGCGGCGGCTCTCGACAACCTTGTAACTAAAATCCAGTGGTGGCAGGCAGGTATCCAACGGGGGCATTAAGCAGGCCCTTGCGGTTTATTGCGCATGGGCTCTAAGATGGATTCTAGGCCGTTTATTTTTATTTCTAGGCACAGGCCCAACAGCCCACCCAAACGGCCTTCTGGAAAGCCTTTGCCCTGCAACCACAGCAAGTACTCTTCAGGAACGTCCATGATTACCCGCCCCTGATATTTGCCGAACGGCATGGGCATGTTAGCCAGCGCCAGTAGATCATCTTGTGTGAACATAATTTCTCCCGAGCGCACGAGTCTAGCATAGGGGCTCTATAAGGCAGCTGGCGGGGCTAAACTAATAGCGATAGGCGATGTTTAAGTTGTAAAAATTAATGCCGTTATTCGGCAGCTTGATGCTGTTGTTTGAATAGTGTTGCAACTGCAACGACCAGCTGGTTTTTTCGCTGAGAAAACCACCCACCGCCAACGAGTTAGCAAACTGAAAATTCGTACTAAACTGGCGGTCGTTTAATTCGGTGCGCGAGAATACACTGATGCCCACCGAGGTTTCGGCGAAGCTCAACCAGTCTTTTTGTCCCCAGCTAAAACGAAATACCGGAATCATTTCCAGCGCATTCACCACCCCTTCCTGGCCATTCTCATCTAGGCTCTGCCAATAGTTATACCCCAGCAGATAATAGTGCTTAAGCCGCACCTCGCCAAATTGCGCGATGGTTTCTTCTGGGTGCCAGCGAAAGGCCATCTTGAAACCGGCCACATCGGGTCCTGACATGAGCGATCCGCTCACCTCATCGGCGTTTAGGGGGTTGCTCATCATGGTTAACGCTAGGCTGCTGAGCATGGCGGCACGCCAGCCCCAGGTTTCCATGGGGTCGTGGCCGAGGCTGTCGCCATCCTCCGCCATGGCGGGAGTGGCGAGGCACAAGGCGAGCAATATTATGAGAATTCGAGGCATTTTTATTCCGTTACACAGGGAGTTCATACAGCAAAGTGAGCCGCATTGTACCTAAAATACAAAATGTGACCAGATGCGTATCTTGCAACAATGTATCTTATGAGCAGCAGGAAATGTGTAAAAGGGGGAGCGGATTGGGCAGGCAGATGGCTGCTGGGGCAAGCCCAAGCAGCCATTGTCGAACTTATTTGGCGTTTAGGTTCAGCACTTGCAGAGTGTCTTTACGCACGGTTTTCAGCAGTTGCGCATCGTCGATTAGGGACTCACCGTAGGATGGAATCATGGCCTTGATTTTTTCCTTCCAAGCGCATGCTTCTAAGCGATCGGCAAAGCAGGTCTCAATCACATTAAGCATGGCTTGCACGGCGGTGGAGGCACCCGGAGACGCGCCCAGCAAGGAAGCGATGGTGCCATCGGCCGAGGATACGATCTCGGTGCCAAACTCCAAGGAGCCGCGACCATTTTTGTCTTTCTTGATGATTTGCACGCGCTGACCGGCACTGGCCAACGACCAGTTTTCATCCTTGGCTTCGGGGAAGTATTCGCGCAAGGAATTCATGCGTGAGCGATTTGACTGAAACACTTCACTAATAAGGTAACGAGTTAAGTCCATGTTGTTCATGCCCACAGATACAATCGGCTTGAGGTTATCACCCTTAATAGAGGCCGGCAGATCCATGATCGAGCCCTTCTTGAGGAACTTAGTGGTGAAACCGGCAAAGGGGCCAAACAACAGGGCCTTCTGACCGTCGATGACACGGGTATCTAAGTGTGGCACCGACATAGGGGGCGCACCGATGGCGGCCTTACCATACACTTTGGCGAAGTGCTGCTCGGCCACGCTGCTGTCTTTACATACCAGCCACTGGCCGCTCACAGGGAAACCACCATAGCCCTTGCTCTCGGGAATGCCGGATTTTTGCAACAAGGGTAAGGCACCACCACCGGCACCGAGGAAGACAAATTTAGCCTGAATACGGCTTGCCTTGCCCGAGTCGCGGTCTTTCACCGACACCGTCCAGCTGTCATCGCCGTTCTTGTTTAAGTCTTCTACCTGGTGGTTCAACAACAGGTCAAAGTCATTCTGGCCCTGTAGGTGCTCCATCATATAGCGCGCGAGAGAACCGAAGTCTACGTCGCTGCCGTGTGGCATGTTGGTGGCAGCCACCTGCTCTTTAGCATCGCGACCGTTCATGATTAACGGCATCCACTCTTTTAATTGCGCATGGTTTTCGCTGTATTCCATACCCGCGAAGAGGTGGTGACCACTCATTAATTCGAAGCGCTTGCGCAAGAAGGCCACGTTTTTCTCGCCCCATACGAAGCTGCGGTGTGGGGTACGGTTGATAAATTCACTTGGGGTGGGCAACACCTGATTTTTTACTAGGTGCGTCCAAAACTGCAACGACAATTCGAATGAAGCATTGATAGATAGAGCCTTGGAGATATTCACATCGCCATTGTCGTCTTGCGGGGTATAGTTGAGTTCACAGTAGGCGGCGTGACCGGTACCGGCGTTGTTCCAGCCATCGGTACTCTCTTTGGCGACACTCTTGAGGCGCTCGACCACACAGATTTTTAGGGTAGGATCCAGCTGCTTGAGGATCATGGCCAGGGTGCTACTCATGGCACCGGCACCAACCAGTAATACATCTACATTTTTTACTGTCATGGGTTTTCACACTCTTTTTAAAATGAAAACAGGCCCGCTACCTCTGTGCAGCCCTAGGATAGGAGCATGCACACGCGTGTTTTTGTAAAACTACGTAGTAGGGCTGGGCTAGCGCAGCTTGACGCTTAGCCTGAATTATGCGGCGCAAATTATACACGATTTAGCGCTAAAAGCGGCAATTAATTACCGGCCTACTAGCGCCCGAGGTATTGAAACTTTACCCGTTGGGTAAGTTGACAGAAGAGTTCGTAAGAAAGGGTAGCGCAGCACTTAGCCACTTCGTCCACGCTCAGGCCCACCCCCCACAGGGTGGCGGTGTCACCGAGCTTGACCTGGCAGCGACTCACGTCCACGGTGATCATGTCCATGGAGACCCGCCCCACCAGAGGGCACTCTTGCCCGGCAATCACCACCGGCGTGCCGGGTCGAGCCGAGCGCGGGTAGCCATCGCCGTAGCCTATGGCCACCACGGCGATACTGGTATCTTGCTTAGCCACGAAGGCCTGCCCGTATCCCACGCTTTCCCCTGCACCGATGGCATGCAGGGCGATAACCCGGCTTTGCAGGGTCATCACGTTGGCGAGCTGTAAATCACCGGCAGCGCGGCCCGACAATGGGCTAGCACCAAACAGCATTAAACCGGGTCGCACTAGGTCGCCATGGGCCTCGGGCATGGACAAGATAGCGGCGCTGTTACTCATGCTCCACGGCAGCTTCATGGGGGATAGTATCTGTATCTGCTGCAATTGCTGCTCGTTGAAGGGGTGACCCACCTCGTCGGCACAGGCAAAGTGGCTCAACAACTGCACTTGGCTGACGCAGGCCATGTTGCGCAGCTCACTGACCAGTGCGGGCACCTCTGTGCCGGCAAAGCCCAAGCGATGCATGCCGCTGTCGACCTTTATCCAGATGCGTAGCGAGCCCAGCTTATTATCGAGCCACCGCACCTGCTGCGACTGATGCACTACCAGCTCTAAGTCTAGGTCTAGGGCCACCTGACACTCTTGCTCATCCATGGCCCCCTCAAGCACCAGAATAGGCAGCAGAATACCGCCCTGACGCAATTCCAGCGCCTCCTCTATGCACGCCACCGCAAAGCCGTCGGCCATGGCAGATAAGGCATTGGCCACCGGTAATACCCCGTGACCATAGGCGTTGGCCTTAATCACCGCGTAGGCTCGACTGTTGGCCGCACATTTCTTGGCCAACTGATAATTTTCACGCAGCGCGTGCAAATTGATGATCGCTTGTGTCGCCCTTGCCATACTACTTCCCATGAACCTTAAGACTGTGAACTGTGTGAGGCAACAGCGTCAGCCACCACCAGCCCTGTTAACAACCATAGCACCATGTGGAAATGGCGGCTGCTCACAGGGTCATTATGCGTTATACTGGCGGCTCGTATTACTGAGCTGCCATATTTGGCTAGCTTGACTAACCACCCTACTCATACCCAATAACAACGCCGCCGCTGAATGGCGTTGATTTTAACCATGCAAGCAGGTCGAAGCGACACCTAAAGGCAAAACGCACCTTTATATTTCACGTAACAGCCGTACATACGCATGACCCACTCCTGTGCCTAGGCACGTTTTTGTAGCAGCTTTAGATGAATTCAAGATTATGGCTCACAGTTTAATTCCAGAGCGCATGCTGGTGGTCTCGCCCAATTTGGCGGCCACCATCGGGCTCGACGAGGCCATCATGCTGCAAGCCTTACACGATGGCGCGCGCAGCCATGATGCTGATTGGCAGGTATTCAATAAGAATGACCTGCGTAACTGGCTGCCCTTCTGGCAAGATCAGGACATTAAACGCATCCTCAAGAGCCTCACCGACAAAGGCATCGTGCATTTCAATAGCCCGCCGTTTGGTCAGAGCGAACAGCTCTTCTTCAGCTTCGACAACAAGGCACCCGCCAGCCACCGCCAAAGCAAGACGCAGGTGGCCTATAAGGAAAGCCAGCAGCAATTCAAGAATGCCATCCCCAACCAGTGGCAGCCCGACAGCGAGACCCTTAAGTACATAGATGAGACCCTTGGCATCGCTCGGCGTTACGCTAAGCTACAGGTTCGGGATTTTGTGTTTCACTATCAGAGCCAGGGCACCCTAGCCGCCAGCTGGTCCACTATGTTTATTCGCTGGGTGAACAAGCGCAACAAAGACGACCAAAACAACCCCGCCATCTTTAAGGGGGATGCCGCGCGCCGCCAAAATATGGAGCAAAACTGGCAACCACAGGCGGCCACCTTAGAAATTCTGCACAAGGCAGGGGTCGAGCAAAATTTCATGCGCGACTGTGTCGGCGAGTTTGTGCTGTACTGGATGGAAAAAGGCGTGGCTCACGATACTTGGAACACGAAATTTGTGGCCTGGGTACGCAGGCAATGGGCGCGCTTTAGCGCGAGCCTCGCCCACCCCACCGACCCTATCCCCATGCAAGAGGGTTGGCAGCCGGCAGAAGACGTTTACGATATTCTGGCCATGGCCAATATCGACCGCGCCTTTGCCGTGAGCCTAGTGCAGGAATTTATATTATACTGGCGAGACAGTAAGCAGCTGCACACCTCCTGGAACGTGAAGTTTTTGCAGCATGCCAAACATCACTGGAGCAAACGCTTAAATGGACAAAACAGCGCGGCAACTTCTCAACGAGATTACGCAGCAAATACCAGTATCGCAGAACGTGTCAAAGACCTCAGCTGGGCAGACGGCCTCTAAGGAACACAAGGAAGCACTGGGTGCGACTTTCGAGCTATTTCGCATCAGCTACGGCAATCAATTTAATGCCGCCTACCCCGACCTAGAACGCTCCACCGCAGCCATGCGCCTATGGTTGACGCACCTGCAAGATTACCCAGCGGCCCTCATCAAGGCCGCCGCCGAGCGCGTCGTTAAACACGAAAATTTCTTGCCCACCGTGGCCAAATTCAGAGAGCACTGCGATCACGCCTTCGAGCTATTTGGCCTGCCCGATGCCCACAGCGCCTACATGGAAGCCTGCCGCGCACCCCAACCCAAAAGCGAATACCGCTGGAGCCATGTGGCGGTGTATTACGCTGGCCTCGCCAGTGACTGGTTTTTTATGGCCAACTCCATCGAGAGCAAGGCCCTTCCCGTGTTTAAACGCAACTATGCCATTCTCTGTGAAAGAGTCATTCGCGGGGAAGACCTAAAGATGCCCGTGCGCAAAGCACTGCCAGCAGAGCTGAGCGCCCCCTTGAGCGCCACCCAAAACAAAAAGAAATTAAGCGCGTTACGCAAGCAGCTAGACCTGTAAATTTTAGGGGGGGGGTGAATCGGTGGCGGCTGCTGAATTTTAGCCTAGCGCATTCTATGACGCCGACAAGTTAGGCAGGATCATCGTCACACGAGTACCATGGGGGCTCACGTTAGAAAACCGCAAGCTGCCACCCCACTTCTTACAGATTCGTTCGACGATGGCCAAGCCCAGCCCCACTCCCTGCTGACTGCGATTAAGCCCAGAATCTGCCTGTACGAAGGCCTTATTGAGCGTCTCTATGGCAGATACATCGATGCCGATACCCGTGTCACTGACGCAAATTCTCACCTTATCGTCTGGCAACACCTCACAGGATATGGCCACCCGCCCCTGCTCGGTAAACTTGATGGCATTGCCCATTAGGTGCCTTAATACCACCCCCAAACGCCTTGGATCACCATACATGATGGCCTTGTCGCTCACCTGCATAACCAGATCTATGTCTTTATTTTCGACCTGTGCCAATAACGCATGGTGACTGGTGTTGATCGCATCGAATAAAGAAAAACTTTGCACCTCTAGCTCATGATTTTCCAGGTCGGCAAAATCGATGATGTCATTAATTAAGAGCAGCAACTGCGTTCCAGACTGGTGAATGCGCGCCACCGGCACCTGACATTTAGCGGGTAATTCGAGTCCTTTTAAGATGCTAGAGAAGCCCATGATGCTATTTAACGGCGTGCGTAACTCGTGGGTCATATTATTTAAGAAATCGGTTTTGCCACGACTGGCTTGTTCGGACTTATCTTTAGCAATATTTAATTCTTTAGTGCGGGCCAGCACACGCTCTTCGAGGCTTTCATTAAACTTTTGCAGCACGCCCATGGTTTTTTTCTTATCTTTAATGTTGTCCGATAGTTTGAGTAAAATATCGTGTAACGACAGCCGTAACTGGTCTACCTCGGCCCAGGCCTGCATGTCACTGAGCATGAGTAAGTCCTGTTCGCTGACGTTGCCGGTGTTGATTGCCTCGACCACTTGGGCCAGCTCGCAAATGGGGCGTGTCACCTGATGCCTCACCACCCAATACAACAACAAAAGACTCAGCCCTCCCATGAGACAGGACAGCCAGATTTGTCGCCATACCTGCTGCTTGGCGGCGACCATGGCCCAGTGAATATCTAAGCTCATGCGCAAGCTACCGACGCCCTTACCCTGTTCATAGAGTGGCCAACGCCGCTGTTGTAGCTCGTCGCGCGATAATGAATTGCGCGCCCAATGGCCCACCTCGACCCGTTCACCATCCAACAGCCACGCCCCCTGTACCCAAGGATAGGCGGCAAAGATGGCTAGGGCTTCTTGTGTATGTGCTGGATTATGCTGAATGAGGGCCTGCGTCATGACGGGGTGCAGTCTGGCCACGACTCGTTCGACCTCTGCCTGGCTGACTGGCTTAGACTGGGGAATGTCCGTGGATAGGCGGTAAACAGCATGCACCAGCTGCAACGCTATGGTCACCAACACCATCCACAGCGCCAACCGCATAGACAGCCGTTGCAGCATTTAGCCACTCCATTTAGAGATATTTCCCTAAGTGTAGCTCAGCGTGGCTATCTTGAAATTCAAACATCGCGGGGTTCAATTTATAGTTACACCAAAAGAAATCAGAGTTCCGTACATGAAATCCGCCTACCCACAGGGCAATCGCATTAAAATTAAAGTCGTACCATTGCACTCCCCGCCAGCC
>CAJXIK010000079.1 GCA_913054445.1 uncultured Bermanella sp. | reverse complement strand
ACTCAAGGTTCAGCAGGGAGACGTATTGTGAATGATTTTCAAATACTCAAGGTTCGTCAGGGGGAAGTATTGTGAATGATTTTCAAATTCTGGTGGTGGAAGACGACGCGCAGCTGCGCGAGGCCATAGTGGACACCCTTAAATTACACAAAATAGCCTGCTTTCAATGCCCCAGCGCCGAGGCGGCCATGCAGCTGCTGAAGAAGCAAAATGTGAACATGATCCTAAGCGATATCAGCATGGGAGAGATGTCGGGCTTCGACCTACTGGAGCAAGTGCGAAAAAACTATCCGGCCATCCCAGTGGTGTTGATGACCGCCTTCGGCGAGGTGGAAAAAGCGGTGCAGGCCATTCAACTGGGGGCCATGGATTACCTAGTAAAACCCTTCGAGGTAGATGTGTTGGTCGATACCGTGAACCAGTTTCGCAATCAGGCGCAAGCGCCGTTCGACCTCGACGAACCAGTGGCGCAAGCCCCTAGTTCCAAGGCCCTGTTTAAGTTGGCCGAGCAGGTGGCTGGCAGCGAGGCCACGGTGATGATCAGTGGTGACAGCGGCACGGGCAAGGAAGTATTGGCGCGTTTCATTCATCAAAACAGCCCCCGCAAAAAAGGCCCATTCGTGGCCATTAACTGCGCCGCCATCCCCGAAAACATGATGGAAGCCACCCTCTTTGGTTATGAAAAAGGGGCTTTCACCGGCGCTTACAATGCCATGCCAGGTAAGTTCGAACAGGCCCAGGGGGGCACACTGCTGCTGGATGAAATCAGCGAGATGGACATCGGCCTGCAAGCAAAGCTGCTGCGTGTCTTGCAAGAGCGCGAGGTGGAACGTCTCGGCGGGCGCAAAATAATTAAACTGGATGTGCGGGTGTTGGCTACCACCAACCGCAACCTAGTGGAATACGTCAACGAGAAGAAATTCCGTGAGGATTTGTATTATCGCCTGAGTGTGTTTCCCCTGCATTGGCAGTCCCTCGCCCAGCGGCGAGAGGATATCGTGCCCATCGCGCAACGCCTGCTGCATAAGCACTGTAAGAAACAAAACCTCAGCCAAATTATTCTCGATGACAGTGCCATGGAAAAACTCAGGGGGCACAGTTGGCCGGGCAATGTGCGCGAGCTAGACAACGTCATGCAGCGTGCGCTCATCATTCACAGCGGTCATAAAATTGGCGCGGGTGACATCGTGCTCAATCTCATGCCGGGCATCGTCAACCATGCCAGTCCCAGCCAGTCCGCAGTCACCGTATCATCGATACCTTTGGCCGTGCCCAGTGGGCCGCCAAATGAATTGCCGCCAGAGGCAGAACAAGACGCTGGCGACGCCCTGGGTGATAACCTTAAGCAAAGAGAGTACGTGCTCATCCTCGATGCCCTCAAGAACGAAAAAAACAAGAAGCGCGCCGCGCAAAAACTCGGCATCAGCCCCCGAACACTAAGGTACAAGATGGCGCGGATGCGCGATCAGGGCATCGACATCACGGACTCGGCTCCCTTGTAATAGGTTAATTAACGTTTGGCCGTCGCGCCGCATAAATATTGGCCTGCGATATGCAATATCTAGTTAGGAGACAACAAGAGTCAAGGTACTGGCTCTTACAGGGATGATAGGACAAGGACAGGTTGTTCAGGGAAGACGTGGCAAGGATGCTTTTTTACAGTATTCGTCATCAGGGTTTAACGAACACAAAATAACGATGGTTTAACACAGGTGGGAGCATAGCATGGTAGACAGAGCAGACATCAACAGCGTGCTATCGCAACTGCGCCAGGTGCGCCAACAGATTCAACAACCGCAAGAAATGAATAACATCAATGGCCCGCAACACTTGGCCAACGAGGTGGACAAAGTGCAAAGCCAGTCTGCCAACTATCCCGATATCAAGGCCGACCCCAACGTCCCTAATTTTCAAGCCATGTTCGGTAACGCCATCAATAACGTCAATGACTCGCAGATGCACAGTGCCAGCTTGAAGAAGCGTTTCGAGCAGGGCGACCCTAGGGTAGATTTACCAGAGGTGATGATCGCCGCGCAGAAAGCCAGCGTCTCGTTTGATGCCATGAAGGAAGTGCGCAACAAATTAGTCGACGCCTACAAAGACATCATGAACATGCCGGTTTAGTGTTTATAGCATGTCAAATACAGCAGTAAAGGTAGAAACATAATATGGCCACCGACAATCTACCTGCCGAATCTGCGGAACAATTGCCCCCCCCCAGTGTAGACGAAAGCGCGCCAGCCGAAGAAGCCCTGCCCGCCACCACGGACGCCAGTGACATCAACCCGGTGATGATGGGCTTTAACAAACTCACCATCGTGCGTCAGGTGGCCCTGCTCATTGGCTTCGCCGCCATTCTTGCTTTAGGCATAGGCGTGATGATCTGGTCCCAGGAGACCCTCTACCGGCCATTACTATCCAACCTGCAAGACTACAACGCCGGCGAGATCATAGATGCCCTCGAGATGGACTCTATCGATTATCAAATCAACCCCATCACCAACATTGTCATGGTGGCCGAAGACGACCTCCATGAGGCGCGTCTCTCCCTAGCCGCCATCGTGGCACAAACCGATGACGGCGTGGGCATGGAGCTGCTCGATGAGGAGCAGGGCCTAGGCACCAGCCAGTTTATGGAGAGTATGCGTTATCGGCGTGGCCTAGAGGGCGAGTTAGCGCGTACTATTTCCAGTTTAAAGAGCGTGCGTAACGCCCGCGTGCACTTGGCCCTGCCCAAGCAGTCGGTATTTGTGCGCGACGACCGCGAGCCCCGCGCCTCTATCTTTCTCGAGATCTACGGCGGCAAGGGCCTCAAGCAAGAACAGGCCGAGGCCATCATGAACCTAGTGGCCAGCAGCATCCCCGAGCTGCCCATCGAGAATGTCACGTTGGTGGATCAAAAGGGCAACCTGTTAAGTAAGGACGACAAGCGCGAAGAGGACCTGCTGGCCAGCAAACAGTTCGATTACACCCGCAAGATAGAGCAGAATCTCGGCCAGCGGGTGCAGCGCATCCTCGAGCCCGTGCTGGGGGTCGATAACTTCCAGTCTGAGGTCAGCGCCGATGTGGACTTCACGATGGTGGAGCAGACCCAGGAGCTGTTTAACCCCGACCTCATCGCCCTGCGTTCCGAGCAGCTGCTCAACGAAGAAACCAGTAATAAGGTCGATGGCGGCATCCCCGGCGCACTCACCAATCAACCGCCGGGAGCCGCCGCCGTGCCGGAGGAAGCCGCCGCCGGGGAAGGGGGTGCGGCAGGGGTGCCCACCGAGAAACGCAGCGAAGCCACCCGTAACTACGAGGTAGATCGTACCCTTAGCCATACCCAGCATCAGGTGGGTCGCCTGCGTCGCCTCACCGTATCGGTGGCGGTCAACGATCGCTCCAGCGCCAACCCTGAAACCGGCCTATTAGAGACCCTGCCTTGGAGCGCAGAGGAATTAAAACGCCTAGAATTACTGGTGAAAGACTCGGTGGGTTTCAATGCCGCCCGTGGCGACAGCGTCAGCGTCATCAACACCCCCTTCCTCGGCGGCGCTCAGGAAATCGGCGAACCAGAATTTTGGCGTCAACCCTGGTTCTGGGAGATTGTCAAACAGGTGCTGGCGGGTCTATTCTTATTGATAGTGATCTTCGGCGTGATCCGCCCCATCGTGCGCAGTCTAGTGGACCGTGGTAAGCAAGACGAGGTGGCCGCGATCGAAGGAGAATTAGATGACCTAGGAGAAGGGGACGACCTCTTCGGCGACGATAAGGTCACCCTAGCGGGGGCCGATGAATTCCTCCTGCCGGGTGCCAGCGACGGCTTCGAACGCCAGCTCGATGCCCTCAAGGGCTTAATCGCCGAAGACCCTGCGCGGGTAGCTCAGGCCTTCAAAAAGTGGCTCAACGATGAAGCCGGTTAACAGCAACGTGTACGAGGCCACCCCGTGGCCGATTAACCGCCATATGTACGAGGCCACCCCGTGGCCGATTAACCGCCATCGCGCACGGGGTGCACTCGTACAGATTAGCAGCCATCGCGCACCGATTAGCAGTCATCGCGCACCGATTAACCGCCATCGCGCACGGGGTGCACTCGCACCGATTAGCAGCCATCGCGCACAGGGTGCACTCGTACAGATTAACCCCCATGGCGCACAGACTAGCAGCAACGTATTCAATACCCAGGTGAAGCATGGCAGATAACGACGATAAGGCAGCCGCCGACAATACCCCAGCCAAGGCAGGGGGCGAACTAAGTGTCCTCGACCACAAATCTCGGGCCGCCATACTACTCATGAGCCTCGGCGAGAAAGACGCCGCCGAGCTGTTAAAACACTTGGGCCCCAAGGAAGTACAGGCGGTGGGGGCCACCATGGCGGCCCTCAAAGATGTGACCCAAAGTCAGGTAGAAGGGGTCGTCGCCGAGTTTCTCGACAGCCTCTCGGGGCAAACCGGCCTCGGCCTTGGAGCCGACGAATACATCCGCAACATGCTCACCGCCGCCCTGGGCACAGAGAAGGCGGGCGGCCTCATCGACCGCATCCTATTGGGGGGTAACACCACCGGCCTCGACACTCTCAAGTGGATGGAAAGCCGCGCGGTGTCCGATATCATCCGCCACGAACACCCGCAAATTCAGGCCATTGTCGTCGCCTACCTAGATGCCGATCAGGCCGCCGAGATTCTCTACAACTTCGATGAAAAGGTGCGCCTCGATATCATGATGCGCGTGGCCTCCTTACAGGCGGTACAACCGGCGGCGTTAATGGAATTAAACGACATTCTCGAAAAACAGTTCTCCGGCACCTCGGGCCAGCAAACCACCGCCATGGGCGGCGTCAAGGTCACCGCCAGCATCATCAACAACCTCGACAGCACGATGTCTGGCGAGCTGCTGGATCAAATCAAGGAAATGGACGAAGAGATGGGGGTGCAAATTCAAGACCTCATGTTCGTCTTCGAAAACCTCAACGAGGTGGACGACCGTGGCATCCAAGTGCTGCTACGGGAGGTCTCCGGCGACCTGCTTACCATCGCTCTCAAGGGGGCCGACGAAGACCTCAAAGAAAAGATCTTCCGCAACATGTCCAAGCGTGCCGCCGAATTGCTGCGTGATGACCTCGAAGCCAAGGGGCCGGTGAAGGTTAGCGAAGTGGAAGTTGCGCAGAAGGAAATCTTAGTGATCGCCCGCCGTATGGCCGATGCCGGCGAGATTGCCCTCGGCGGTGCCGGTGGCGAGCAAATGATGTAATGGGTATTTAATATGGTAGAACGCAGAGCACGCATACCCGCAGAGGAAGTGGCCGACTCTAAGGACTGGAACTTACCCTTCTGGACCGAACCTGCGTCTGTTATTAAAGCCCGTGAAAAAGCAGAAGCCGAGACGTTGGTAGAGGAGGAAGAGATTGACATCGAACCCCTCACCGCCGAGCAGCTGGAACAGATTCGCCAGCAAGCCTACAACGAAGGCCTGCAACAGGGCCTCGTAGAGGGGCGTCAAGAAGGCGTCAAGTTAGGCATGGAAGACGGCCGTGCGGAAGGACTTAAGCTGGGCCAAGACGAGGGCCGTAAGCTGGGTTTTGAGGCAGGCAGCGAAGAAGGCAAGAATCAGGCCCAGCAAGAGGGCCAGCAGCAGACCGAGCACACCGTGAGCCAGCTGCAAGCCGCCATGGCCATCCTAGACGAGCAATTCGGCGCGCAAAAAGCCGCCATGGAGACGCTGCTGCCCGAGCTAGTATTGATGCTCGCCGAGGCCGTGGTGGGCGAGGAGCTGGATCAAGGCAGCGCGCACATCGTGGCCCTAGTAAACACCGCCCTAGAGGCCCTTCCCCTGTCCCACGACCAGCTCAGCATCGAAGTACACACCCTCGACTTGCCCCACCTAGAAGCCGCCTTTGAGGGCGGCAAATTTGCCCAGTGTCTCACCGCCAGCGACGCACTAGAAGTTGGTGGCTGCCGCCTGTTAAGCGAATACTCCACGGTGGACTTCAGCCGCAGCGAGCGCTGGCAAAGTGTAGTGAGCCGCTACCACAGCCAGCTACAGTTGGGCCTGCTGCACGCCGAGGATACTGCCGAAGCCGAAGCCGAATCCGAATCCGAATCCGAATCCGAATCCGAAGCCAGTGCCGAAGCCAGCGCCGAAGTCGAGGCCAGCACCGAAGCCAGCCCAAATCAGCCCAGTGCCGCAGCCGGTGATACCCCAGCAGACCCCGCCCATGAATAGTCACGGGGCGCTAGCCTGGATCAAGCAAAACAGTGACTTCACGCCTCAACCCAAGGTCAGCGGCCAGCTCACCCGCATGGTGGGCCTCACCTTAGAAGCAGTGGGGTGCAAGGTGAAGGTGGGCGACCGCTGTTGGGTACAACAGCAGGACGGCCAGATCGAGGCCGAGGTGGTGGGCTTCGACCGCGATAAGTTTTTCCTCATGCCCATCGAGGCGGTGCAAGGACTAGAGCCGGGGGCCGCAGTCACCCCCATCCTCGATGGCCATCATATTCCGGTGGGAGACTGCCTGCTGGGGCGGGTCATAGATGGCGGCGGTAAGCCACTGGACGACAAGGGCCCCATCGTCAGTCAGCACTCACTCAACATGCAAGGCAAGGTCATCAACCCCATGCGGCGCGCCCCCATCCGCGAACCCATGGACGTGGGCATTCGCGCCATCAACGCCCTGCTCACGGTGGGCCGTGGCCAACGCCTGGGCCTGTTCGCTGGCTCTGGCGTGGGTAAAAGTATGTTGCTGGGCATGATGACGCGCTTCACCAGCGCCGACGTGTGCGTGGTGGCGTTGGTGGGAGAGCGGGGCCGCGAAGTGCAGGAATTCATTCAAGACATACTGGGAGAAGAGGGCCTAAAGCGGGCGGTGGTGGTGGCCAGCCCAGCAGACGACAGCCCCATCATGCGCATGCGCGCCGCCACCCTCGCCACCAGCGTGGCCGAGCACTTCCGCGATGAGGGTAAAAATGTGCTGTTGCTCATGGACAGCCTCACCCGCTTCGGTCAGGCCCAGCGCGAGATAGCCCTTTCCATCGGCGAACCCCCCGCCACTAAGGGTTACCCGCCGTCGGTGTTTGCCAAGATCCCTAAGCTGGTGGAGCGCACCGGCAACGGCCCCCCAGGCGGTGGCTCCATCACCGCCTTCTACACGGTATTAACCGAGGGGGATGACCTGCAAGACCCCATCGCCGACGCCGCCCGCGCCATATTAGATGGCCACGTGGTGTTGAGCCGTGCCCTCGCCGAAGAAGGGCAGTACCCCGCCATCGACATCGAGGCCTCCATCAGCCGTGCCATGCCGCAAATAGTCAGCGCCGCTATGCTCAAGAGCGCGCAAAATTTCAAGCACTTATATAGCGTCTATCAGCAGAACAAGGACCTCATCGGCGTGGGCGCTTACACCCCAGGGGCCAACCGTGAGTTGGATGTGGCGGTGCGCCTGCAACCGGTCATGAAGGCATTTCTGGGGCAGGGCCTAGACGAGTCCCTCAGCCTGCAAGACAGCAACGAGGGCCTGCAACTCATCCTCAACGAAGCCCAGGCTGCGCCCCCAGGGGCGGCGACAAATGGTTAACACAAGATTCGAGCATACCCACAAGAATGTGGGTAGTAGGGCAATGCATGGAGCCATTGCCGAGGGGCAGCCCTCGTACGAGGCCACCCCGTGGCCGATAAACGACCCTCATGCGAGCCCACCCCATGGCCGCCAAACTGCAATAGGGCGCGCTAACCATGTCTAAAATTCGTGCACAACGCATGTCCCCCTTGATTCATCTGGCCAAAAAATCGGTCAACGAGGCCCTCTCCTACATCGGCAACCTGCAACAAAGCATCAACAGCGAAAACCAAAAGCAGCAATCCCTCATGTCGTATCAAGGGGAATACCTACAGCAGTTTCAGGCGGCGGGCAGCGCCGGTATGTCGGGTAACAAGTTGCAGCAGTTCGAGTCCTTCATCTTGCAAATCGACACCGCCCTCACGCGCCAGCAACATCAAGTGCAACAATTCGAGCAACAACTGCAACAGGCGCAAAACATTTATCTACAATTAAATCAGCGCCTCAAGAGTTATGAGAAGCTTCAGCAGAAACTTCATCAGCGCGCCGATGCTCAGGAAAACCGCCAGTTGCAATCCTTTCTCGATGAAATGGGGGCCCAGCTGCATCGCCTGCAACAAGACGCTCAGCAATAAATGCGAATTAATGTTCGCAGTCTGGCGTTAAGGGTCTAATATTATTCACATTCATGTACGGTTGTTTAGCGTTGCTAAATTAAGGATAAAATCATGGCAAAAATTTTAGTAGTGGACGATTCGTTATCCATGCAGAAGATGGTGAGCCTTACCCTTAAAACCGCCGGTTACGAAGTGGTAGAGGCGGCAGATGGCAAGCAGGCACTGGCCATCGCGCAAAAAGAATCGGTGGACTTAGTGTTAAGCGATGTCAACATGCCCAACATGAACGGCATCGAACTGTGTAAAAAAATCCGCCAGATTGGCAACTATAAATTCACCCCGTTTCTCATGCTCACCACCGAATCTGCCGGTAATTTAAAGATGCAGGGCAAAGATGCCGGTGCCACCGGCTGGCTGGTGAAACCCTTCAACCCCAACCAACTGTTGTCCACCGTGAAAAAGGTTCTAGGCTAGGGCCGCAACGGTCACCGGCCCTCTGCATAACACCCGCATGTAGGAGGCCACCCCGTGGCCGATGCGGTGCAACCAAGCC
>CAJXIK010000078.1 GCA_913054445.1 uncultured Bermanella sp. | reverse complement strand
TGGGTGACGAAAATACAGGTGATGTTATGTGCTTTTAACAAGCCACGCAGTTCGCGCATGAGGCTCTGCTTTACTTGGCTGTCGATGTTGGAGAAGGGTTCGTCCATCAGCAAGAGCTTAGGGCGATTGGCGAGGGCACGGGCCACGGCGCTGCGCTGCTGTTGGCCGCCCGATAGTTCGTGGGGATAGCGGGCCTGTAAGCCATCTAAGTGCACCATGGCGAGATTTTGTTTGACCATGGCATCCACCTCGGCCCGGGGGCGGCCCTGTAGCGCGAAGGCAACATTCTGCGCCACCGTCAGGTGCGGGAACAGGGCATAGTCCTGAAAAATAAACCCAATGTCGCGTTTCTCTGGGGCTAATTCGTAGCCGTTGTCTTTCAGTAATTTACCAAATAATTCTATCTTGCCCTGTGGTGCGCTTAACAATCCCGCTATGGCTTTCAATGCGCTGGTCTTGCCACAGCCGCTGGGGCCTAGCAGGCACAAAATTTCACCCTCGTTGAGGGTGAGGGAAAAATCCTGGAGGATGGTCTTATGCTCAAACGCAACGCAAAGCCGCTCGATGCTGAGTGAGGCTAAAGAGGTTTCAGGTGTGGGCGTCATGACATTCTCTGGGTGCGGCTTAACACTAAAATAGGCAACAGGCTCACCACGATGATTAGCAGGGCGGCGGCAGCCCCGTGCTCTAGCTGTTCGTCGCTGGCAAACTGGTAAACATAGGTCGATAGGGTTTCAAAATCGAACGGTCGCAATAATATCGCGGCGGGCAGTTCTTTCACGCACTCGATGAACACTAGCAGTAACGCACTGATGGTGGCCGGGGTGATGAGCGGCAGGTGAACATTCTTAAACAAGCGCCAGCGGTTGCTGTTTAAACTGCGGGCCGCTAAATCTAGGTTGGGGGGAATCTGTTGATAGGCGGCGTGTACGCTGCCGTTGGCGATGGCGGTAAAGCGAATCACGAAGGCGACTAACAAGGCAAAGCTGGTACCGGAAAAAATCAGGCCCACGGCATCGAACTGCCAATATTCCAGCCAGCCATTGATGGTTAAATCCATGCGGCCGAGGGGAATCAAGAGGGCGATGGCCAGCACCGTGCCGGGTATGGCATAGCCTATGGAGGAAATACTCTTCTGTGCCAAGTTGAGCCTGTTGGGCACAAATCTGTGGTTGCTGTTAAACAATAAGGCTAGGACAGTGCATATTAACGCCGCGCCGAAGGCCAGCATGAAGGTATGTTGGCTGTGCTGCCACAGGGTGCTGTGCCAGTTCTCGCTAAAATAATCTAGGTTGTAACCCACTAAGGTCAGCAGTGGAATGATGAACCCGAGGGTGATGATGCTTAAGCAGACTCCCCAAATTAATAACAACTGAGTGCGGCTGGGTATTTTTTTACTCAGGCCATGGCTGCCTTTTAGGTCGTAATGTTTTTGTGCCTTGCGTTGGCGGCTCTCGAGCCACACTAGGCTCACCACAAACAGCAGCAATAGGCAGGAGATTTTCGCCGCCGTGCTTAAGCTGCCATACACCAGCCAGCTATCGTAGATTGCCGTGGTCAGGGTGCTGATGGCAAACAGGTGCACCGTGCCAAAGTCGGCCAGTGACTCCATGGCCACCAGCGTACAGCCTATGGCCAGAGCAGGGCGGGCCAGCGGTAAGTGCACCCTAAAAAAGAGGCGGCGCTGGCTGGCACCCAGCAAACGGGCGGCGTGCTCTAAATGATCGCTTTGATTGGCAAAAGCGTTGCGCATCAACAAATAGATGTAAGGGTATAAGGCCAAAGCCAGCATGAGGCTTGCGCCAGTGATGCTGCGTATATCAAAAAACCAATAATCGCGGGGGGATTGCCAGCCGAAAAATTCACGCAGGGAGGTTTGTATTGGCCCGGCGTAGTCCAGCGCCTCGGTGTAAATATAGCCACTGATGTAGGCGGGTATCGCCAGTGGAAAGACCATGGCCCACTGTAAAATATTGCGCCCCTTAAACTCATAACGAGCGCACCACCAGGCCGGGGCAATGGCGAACAGGCAGGCGAACACTAGGGTGGCGGCAACCACCTGTAGGCTGTTGGCGAGGTAATCCCACAGCACAGATTGGGCTAGGTTGCTAAAGGTGTCGTCGTTGAGGGAGGCGCTGGCAAACAGGGATTCGTATATCAAGGCCAACACTGGCGCAAAGATCAGCAGCGCCAGCAAGCCAGAGGTAAGAGACAGTAAATTGTATGAAAAAGGCTTGGATAATCGCATGGGGCGATTATAAGTCGAATTTCACCTTATCCACTAATGTTAATGCGGCTTTTCTATGGGCGGCGATTTGATTCAGCGCGATAGCATCGGCTTTAAACCCGCCCCAGCTGCTCACCATTTTTGATGGAGCGACGCCGGGCTTAACTGGGTATTCCATGTTGAGTTCGGCGTACATGGCTTGCGCCTGTTTCGAACTTAAAAAATCCAGCAGCTTGAGCGCCGCTTCCTTATGGGGGGCGTGCTTGGCAATCACCGCACCCGAGACGTTGATGTGCGAGCCGCGATCCGCCTGATTGGGGAAGTTTAACGCCACCGCATGGGCCCAGGCTTGCTGTCTTTTATCCATCAGCATCTTGCCGAAGTAGTAGCTGTTGCCCAAAGAGAGGTCGCACAAGCCGGCGTGGATGGCCTTGACCTGACCACGGTCGTTGCCCTGGGGTTTACGGGCCAGATTGGCCTTAACACCTAGCAGCCATTGCTCGGTGGCGGCCGACCCATTGTGGGCAATCATGGAGGCGATTAGCCCTAGGTTGTAAGGGTGCTTGCCACTGCGGGTACAGATGCGACCCTTGTATTTGCCATCGCTTAAATCTTCGTAGCGAATATTTAGTTTGCCGAGGCGTTCTTTGGAACTGTAGATGTTGCGTACTCTTTGGGTTAAGGCCAGCCAGTGACGGTCTTGGTCACGAAACTGCTGGGGAATGTTATCTTGTAACACGCCACCAGCGGCGTACTGCTGAGTGAGTCCCTTTTCTTTTAACTCTAGTAATTTGGAGAAGTTAGAGGTCAGCACCACATCGGCAGGGCTTAATTTCCCCTCGCGCTGCAAACGTTGGATGAGGCCTTTCTTGGCAAAGATAACCTTGCTTTTAATGCCGGTCTGTTTGGTAAACTCGGTGAGGATAGGTTGAATCAAGAAGGGTTGGCGAAACGAATACAGGTTCACCGAGTCGGCCAGGGTCAGGCTGCTCATGACCATGATGCAGGCGATAATTAGGATGCGCATGTGTGGGTTAGTGCCGTTCAGTTGATAATGATTATCATCCTAGCATAATGGGGGGCTAGGAAAAAGGCGCTGCCTGTATAAAGAGGGGGCTTGGGAGAGGCGGAGTCGGCATGGGGTAACTAAGGTGGGTCGGCCACGGGGTGGCCAAGGTGAATCGGCCACGGGGTGGCCTCGTACGAGTGCACCCCGTGCGCGACCCATCACCGCGCGCTCAAGCGCTAAGAGGTCGCATTGCTGGGCAGAGCACTTATATGCTGAATCTGCCGTTCGATGAGCGCCTGATAATTGGGCGTCAGGTTATCCACCCAAAAAGTATCTATGCTCTGTTCGGGTTGGCTGCCTAATATGCTTTGGTGCTTGCTAATGATGAGCTGGCCTCCTAATTTGCCTTCATCGATCACCTGTTTGCTGAGCAATAAGCGGTTTGCTTGTCCCTGGCGACACAGGCGCGCCGCCACGTGAATGGCTTCCCCTAGAGTGGCGTAGGCGAGGGAGTCTCTGTCACCAAAGGTGCCCGCCAGCACGGGGCCGGTATGCAGTCCCAGTTGAAATTCGATGGTGGGCAGCTGCTGGTCTTGGCGGGTCTTATTAAATTGTTTAAGCAGGCCAATTAATAACAGCGCGCTACAGACCCCGTGAAAGCAGTCTTTATCGTCCTGCTGGGGAATGCCAAAGAGCACCATCACGCCGTTCCCTAGGTACTTATCCACACTGCCGTTGTAGAGGCGCGCCGCCTGGTGGATGAAGAAGTAGTACTGATTTAATAGCGCCGCCAGTGCTTGCGGCGGCATTTGGCGTTGGGCGGCTGCTAGGTCGACAAAGTCGATAAACAAGATAGCGGCGTGGGCATAGCCGTCGGGCAGTTCTGGCTGCTCATAATTAAGGCTGGCATTGTCATTCACGTTGGGGGTCATGAATTGGCTGAGGGCCACTTGCATGGCCTGCTCGGCCACCTGCTGTTGCCGATGTTGCTGCAAGGCCGAGCTGAGCTGTGACAGCTCTCCCCAGCTATGGAGCGTAGTTGGCCGGTCGTCGCTGCCCAGTTGCTCTATATCCCGCTGGCTGGTGCGTAGTTTGTGTCCCAAAGCCGTACCCAGCCACCAGCCGCCAGTACTGCAAAGAATGGTGAATAACAGGCTCAAGATGCCTAGCAGACCATAAATGCGCAAGATGGCCGTTTGCAGTGGGTGTTCATCGAGGCGCACCTCGAGCAAGGCAATGATTTCATCCTGGTACTGAATACTCATGGGCTTGCTTGGCGTCTTTATGGCCTGCCCCTGCTCGGCAATGACCTCGTTGTCGAGGCTATAGACGGCGGCGTAGGCGATATGGGGGTGCTCCACTAGGGTGGCTAAGATGACATTTAAACTGAGCAGATCCTGACTGAAGATGGCCGCCGACGCCTGTAGGCTGGTCTGCTTGCTGAGGGTGTTGCGCAGCTGACTGGCCTGCTGCTCCAGTTGTTGCACGGCGGTGTGGGCAATGGGCAGGGCAACGATGAGTATGGCCAGCAAGCTCAAGACGAGGCTGAAAAATAAAAGCCGGTATCGAAATGGCCAATTTTGTTGTTTTAATGTCATGGCGGGCTACTAAAAATATTAATTGCTGATCACTCGATGATAGCGGATATAAGCGCCAGAACATATCCGCTAGGGCGCATTTATGGGTGTTGGCTAGGCCGAAATGGTTTATCATTGCGCCATAATTTGACTTCCTTTTTACTTAAATAATGAGCTAGGTGGCATCATGAGCGACGCTAAGAAAGTGTTAACTGAAAAATTGGCCGAAATGGACAAGGGTTTGTTCTTCATGGGCAGAGATCGCGTTCGCGCCTTGTCTTACCACGAGACCGAAGACCTTATCGATGAATTGCGTGCGTCGGTGGCCATCATGCAGGCGCAGGTAAATACGCTTTAATTGATGTATAGATTTAGATTCAGCGCTTAACTCCATGAAGATTTGAGGTGTCAGTGAAAGAAGTTGTATTGATCAAGGTTAACGGCGAAGACAAGCCAGGTGTCACCGCCAAAATTACCGGTATCCTCGCCAAGTACAAAGTGAGCATTCTCGACATAGGCCAGGCTGAGATACACGATAACCTTTCACTGGGCATACTGGCCGAAATTCCTAGTAGCATCGAATCAGCCCCCGCCCTCAAAGATGTGTTGTTTTGCGGTCACGAGATGGGCATGGCGGTGAGCTTCACCCCAGTGACCACAGAAAATTACCACCACTGGGTCTCTGCCCAGGGCAAGCCTCGACACATCATCACCCTTTTGGCGCGCAAGCTCAGCGCCGAACACCTGTCACGGGTGACGAGCATCGTCGCCGATTATCAGTTGAACATAGATAATATCTCGCGCCTGTCGGGCCGAGTGGCGCTAGAAGATGAAGAAAGCAATGCCCTCAGCAAGGCTTGTGTGGAGTTTTCGGTGCGCGGCAATGTCGATCAGGGTGCGCTACGGGCCGAGTTTCTGGCGGTTGCCAGCGAGCTGGGGGTGGATATCGCCATGCAGCAAGATTCGCCGTTCCGGCGTAATCGCCGCCTAGTGGCGTTCGATATGGACAGCACCCTCATCGAGGCCGAGGTGATCGATGAGCTGGCCAAAGAAGCGGGGGTGGGTGACGAGGTCATCGCCATCACCGAGAGCGCCATGCGCGGCGAGATCGACTTTAACGAGAGCTTCATTCGCCGTGTGGCGCTGTTAAAAGGCCTAGACGAGTCGGTATTGTCCGCCGTGGCGCAGCGCCTGCCCATCACCGAAGGGGCCGAGCGTCTCGTAAGCACCCTTAAAAAACTGGGCTACAAGACCGCTATTCTCTCCGGCGGCTTTCAATATTTTGGCCGCTTCTTACAGCAAAAGCTGGGCATAGATTATGTGCACGCCAACGAGCTAGAAATTATTGATGGCAAGGTCACGGGTAATGTCACCGGCACCATAGTAAACGGTGAGCGTAAGGCCCAGCTGCTGCAAGATATCGCCCACAGCGAAGGCATCTCCTTGCAGCAGACCATCGCCGTGGGGGACGGTGCCAACGACCTGCCCATGTTAAGTAAGGCCGGTTTAGGCATTGCCTTCCGTGCCAAGCCCTTAGTGCGGCAAAACGCCGAACAGGCCATCTCTACCCTAGGTTTGGACGGGGTTTTGTATCTGCTGGGTATTCGTGACCGGGATGATCTGGGCTAGGGTTGTCGTGCCTGGGCTGTGGTCGTGGTGCTGCCAAAAGAATCGGCCATGCCCACAAAAGATTCGGGCAGGGGCTGCCCTCGTACGAGGCCACCCTGTGGCCGAAACCCCCTAGGCCGCCCCAATGCCGAAATCCCCTAGGCCAGCCCAATGCCGAAATCCCCTAGGCCAGCCCAATGCCGAAATCCCCTAGGCCACCCCATTGCCGAAATCCCCTAGGCCACCCCGTGGCCGATCACTCGTCGCTAAAAGTATAATCCATGCTGGCGGCTGGGCCGCGCAGATAGTAACCCTGAATGAAACTCACGCCACTGGTCCATAACTGAGCCACTATGTTGGCGTTCTCGACAAATGGCACGATGGAGGCCTTTTTGTGCTCGCTTATGCCAGCCAGTAATTGCTTCAAGCTGGCCATGCCCTTCTCGCTGTCCAGTTCTTGGGTGAAAGAACCATCCACCTTCACAAAGTCCACGTGCAAGTGTGCAAATACCTTGAAAGGATCTATGGCCGAACCGAAGCGGTTGATGGCCACCAGACAGCCTAGTTTGTTTAAAGACTGGCTCATGGCCTTGGCTTGCACTAGGTGGTTGATGCAGTCGGCCTCGGTGAATTGAAAAATTAAACTCTTGCTGGGCAGCTTGCTGGCGGTCAGCAGCCTTTGCAACCAGGGCAGCACGCTGTCGTCGATGAGGGTCTCGTTGGTGAGGTTAACAAACAGGCGGGTATCGTGGCCCTGAATCCTTTGTTGCGCGAGGCGCTTCACGGTGTTTAGGATCACCCAGCGGTCCAGCTTACGCTTGAGTTTAGTGTCTATATCGGCCAGAAATTCTTGTGGTGACACATCGCTGCCGTCGGCATCCACTAAGCGTAAGAGGGTCTCATAGTGCTCGCCACTCTCATCCCGCAGGTTGATGATCGGCTGGAACAACAACTTAAGAGTGTTGTCCTTGATGGCCTCTTCAATCTTGGCGGTGAGGCGTGCGCCGTCGGTGCTGGCCAGTTCGGACGGGTTATACAGGTACACGCCGTTGCCCTTCTCTTTGCCTGCCAACTTGCGCACGTGGTAACTGGCCTCGTGGGCATGTTGCAAGACTTCCTTGGGGCTGCGTGAGCTTTCGTTGATGAGGGCGATGCCCACACTCACGGTGACTTGGATGGTGCGTTGATCCACCGCTACTAAGTGATCTTGTATGGAGGAGCGGATGTGTTCGGCAAAACCCTGGGCTTTTTCTGGGTCGCTATCGTGCAGTAATATGCCGTAAACATCTTCTCCCACGCGGGCCACTAAGTCCTCTTCGCGGCACTTGCTACGAATTAGGTGCGCCACATCACAGACCACAAGGTCGGCCCCTTCGATGCCCACATCGCTCTTGCATTGACCAAAGCGGTCGATGTTGACATAAGCCACGGCCCCCTTGCTGCCGCTGATTACCGCATTATCTACGCTGTCGGCCAGCTGTTTATTAAAATACTGCTTGTTGTATAAACCGGTTAACAAGTCTTGAGATTTAATTTGTTGCAGCTTGCTTTCCAGCTCGGCATGGTCGGAATTACCACGAATAATCAGCTGCATGCAGTGCTCGTCTTCGTAGGTGGCCTGAATGAACATGATGTTAGTATTTATTTGGCGGTCGGCCACGTTGAGCATCTGGCATGCAAACTCGCCGCTGCGGCTCTTGCCGGCATTAAAGTCCTTGAGGAAAATCTTGAAGCGACCCTGATCCGCGGGGCTGATCATGTCCATGAGGGGCATGGTCAGTAAATCGTCGCAGTCGTCATAGCCAAACAGCTTAGCGTAACTGTCGTTGGCAAACAGGTGCATGCCATCTTGCACGTAGGCGATGGCGTCCTGAGCGCTTTCTAGCAATACCTGGCAACGTTTTTCGGCTTCGCGCAGCAAGGCTTCCGCCTCGCGCAGCTCACGGCGCAACTTGAGGTTGGCGATTTCACGCAACACTACCTGTAGTAGGTGGTTGTATTCACCGTTGGGTACTAGGTCCACGGCCCCAGATTTAATGACCTGTTCGGCGATGATGCTATCCACTTCGTCGTGAATATAGATAGTGGGTATATCCTTGCCCTGGCGATGAATCTCGTTCAATACTTGCTTGCCGGTTAATGCGGGCATTTCCAGCGCACACAGACATACGTCCCAGACCTGCTCGTTGAGCTTGCCCTTGAGGGTATCCATGTCTTGAATGAGATGGGCACGGGTGGGATGGCCAGCATTGCGTAGCAGGCTAGTGAGGGTCTCGGCTTCGTGCTG
>CAJXIK010000077.1 GCA_913054445.1 uncultured Bermanella sp. | reverse complement strand
TGGCGTCGGCAGCTTAGCTGTGGGTTTGCTTTAGCAAAAATTCCATTAAGGCTTTCTGCGCGTGTAGGCGGTTCTCGGCCTCGTCCCATACCACGGCCCTTGGATCATCCATCATGTCGTGGCTAATCTCTTCACCACGGTGGGCAGGTAGGCAGTGCATGAAGATGGCGTCTGGCTCTGCTAAGTCCATCAATGCAGGGTTTACCTGGTAATCCTTAAAGACCTTCTCACGCTCTTTTTGCTCTTCTTCCTGCCCCATGGAGGCCCACACATCGGTGACCAGCATGTGCGCGCCCTTGGCCGCTTCTTTGCTATCGCGCACTATGGTGACGCGATCTTTATTGGCGGCCATCAACTGGGGCATAGGGTCGAATCCGGCGGGGCAATTCACCACTAACTTAAAATCAAACTGACGCGCGGCATTGATGTAACTGTGGCACATGTTGTTGCCATCCCCCACCCATACGACGGTCTTGCCTTGAATGCTGCCGCGATGCTCTTGGAAGGTTTGCATGTCGGCAATAAGCTGGCACGGGTGGTAATCGTCGGTGAGGGCATTAATAACCGGCACCCTCGAATTGGCCGCAAAATTTTCCACGATGTCGTGACCAAAGGTGCGAATCATGATGATGTCGCACATGCGCGATAAAACCCTGGCGCTGTCTTCTATGGGTTCGCCGCGACCCAGTTGGGTGTCCTTGGAACTGAGGAAGATGCCCGCGCCGCCCAGCTGGGCGATGCCGGCTTCGAAGCTGACGCGCGTACGGGTGGACGATTTTTCAAAAATCATGCCCAGCACTTTATTCTTCAAGGGCTCAAACACTTGCCCTTGGTGATGCATGGATTTCAACTCGATGGCGCGGGTGGTCAGTTGCGCCAATTCAGATGGGGTAAAATCCAACAATGTTAAAAAATGACGAGGTGCCATGTTAGCCATAATGAGGGCCTTGTTATTTTTGGGCTGCAAAGAAAGCTTTAATTTGTGCGCTGGTTTGCTGCGCAATCAGGTCGGCTTCTTGATTGGTTAATATAAAAGGAGGTAACAAACGCACCACATTACCGGCGGTGACGTTTAATAGTAAACCTGCATCTAGGGATGATTTTACGATCTCGGCGGCACTGTCTGGGGTATTCAGCACGAGGCCAATCATGAGGCCCTTGCCGCGATATTCGGTGACAAAACCGGTGTCTTGCAGCTGCTCTTTAATAGCGGCACGAATACGCTCGCCCAGTTCGCTGACGCGCGCGCACAGATTCTCTTTTTCTATGGTGTCCACCACCGCATTGGCCGCGGCACACACCAGCGGGTTGCCGCCGTAGGTGGAACCATGGTTGCCGGGCTGTAACACATGGGCCGCTTTGCCCTTGGCGAGGCAGGCCCCGATGGGCACGCCATTGCCGAGGCCTTTGGCGGTGGTGAGCACGTCGGGTATCCAGGCAAAATGCTGGAACGCAAAATATTTGCCGGTACGGCCATTGCCGGTCTGAATTTCATCGAGCATCAACAACAAATTTTTGTCGTCGCACAATTTACGCAGGCCGTTCATGTAGGCATCGCTGGCGCAGCTGACGCCTCCTTCACCCTGAACCGGCTCGACTAATATCGCCACAATGTTGTCATTGTTGCGCACCGCCTGTTGGGCGGCGGCGAGGTCGTTGTAAGGCACTCGCTCGAAGCCGTTTAATAGTGGGGTGAAACCCGCATGGGCAGCCGGGTTGGCGGTGGCGGTGAGGGTGGCCATGGTACGACCGTGGAAGGCGTTCTCCATGACGAGAATCGTGGGCAGCTGCACGCCTTGGTCGTTGCCATATTTACGGGCAATTTTAATGGCGGCCTCGTTGGCCTCGGCACCCGAGTTGCCAAAGAATACGTTGTCCATGCCGCTGATGCGGGTCAGTTTTTGCGCCAGTGTTTGCTGCTGGCCGATGCCGTATAGGTTCGAGGTGTGTACGAGGTTATCTGCCTGTTGGCGAATGGCGCGGCTCACCTCGGGGTGGCCGTGGCCTAAGCCACAGACGGCGATGCCGCTGAGGGCATCGAGGTAAGATTTACCGTCTTCATCAAATACGTAGGCACCCTTGCCTTTTTGGAAGGTCACGGGCAAACGGCCGTAGGTGTTCATGATGGGTTGCATAGTGTTTTCTCAAACGCTTAAAAACGCAAAAAGGCAGCCATATTCGACATTCCACCCAAAAAAATGGCGGTTTGTCATCCTGCTGCCTAAAAATTAAGCCAAGCATAATACCTAACTAACGGGGTAATACAAGTTGCACAAAGGCGGTGGCCAGCACATAAACTAGAACATAAAAGCTAAATCAAATACAAATAATTCACATTAACATTGCCAATGATAGTGAGAGTGATTAACATCTGCGCTCTAATTATAATGTTATGGACGAAACGCAATGAAATTTACCCCTATAGGTGTATTGGCATCGGCACTGCTGCTCAGCGCATGTGGATCAGACAGCGATAACGATAGCGAGCAGGTGACCCGTGCTCAGGTGGAAAGCCACTTTGCGAACATGGCCCATGCCATGGTGGAGGACTCATTAACGGCTGCCAGCAACCTCAAGACAGCGGTAAATACTCTGCTTGCGACACCAAGCGATGACAACCTAACGGCGGCCAAGGCGGCCTATAAGAGCTTGCGTCTACCCTACCAACAGTTCGAAATTACCCGTTTTGACGTGGCCAACAATCACGTCACCACAGGTGACAATGGCCCCGGCTCTGACGGTGGTCTGGCTAACGTGGACGACTGGGAAGGGCAGGTGAATGCCTGGCCGTTGGACGAAGCCCTCATCGATTACGTCGATGGCAACTACCGCGGTGAAGTGCCAGTGGCAGGCACCAGCATCAACATTATTAATGCGACATCAGGCGACCTAAGCGGCGCTATCGATGCGAACTTCCTTATGGGCTTGAACGAGTTTGCCGATAACGGCGCTAATGTGGCCACCGGCATCCATGCCATCGAATTTTTGTTATGGGGTCAGGATCAATCGACTGGCGCGGGTAACCTCGGCACCGGCGAACGCCCGGTCAGCGATTATGCAGCAGATGCAAGCTGTACCAGTGGTGCCACGATCAACGCGAGCGCCGATATCTGTATCCGTCGTGGTCAATACCTAACGGCCGTAACCGAACTACTGGTAAGTGACTTAAGCGATATGGAAGTAGAGTGGAATGTCGACAGTACTGGCTTAACGCTGCGCAGCGACTTCATCCAGCGCGGGGATGGCCTCGAGCGAGTATTAGACAGCATGGGTGACATGGCCATAGGTGAACTGGCCTCCGAACGCATGAGTGTGGCGATCTTGCTTAACAGCACAGAAGACGAACACGACTGCTTTTCAGATTTAACCCACGTGGCTATTTACGGCAATGCGCTGGGTGTCATCGATGCCTACCTAGGTAGCTACACGCGCCTCGACGGTTCACAGCTGACCGGTGCCAGCATCTCGGACTTAGTGAAGCAAAACGATGCCTCAGCCGACACCCATATTCGCGGTTTGCTCGCCACCGTGGATGCCGAGTTCCAGGACATTCAGGCCGCCGCCGCAGACGGCAAGACTTTCGATATGCTGGTGGGCAGTGCAGACGATAGTATCGTAAAAGAAGCCATTGTCGCCTTAGACGCCTTAAATGTGCCATTCAGCTCCGATGTGGCGAGCGCGCTTAATGTGTCATTACAGGGCATAGATGAAGGCACTTGCCCTGTGGGATCTGCCGCAGCCGGTGAGTGTATCGATTACATCGCCGAATAAATTTTAGTTTGTAGCGTAAAAAAGCAGGCCTCGTCCTGCTTTTTTGGGTTATGTCTAAATAGTAATAATTGCGATTCAACTCAAGATGATGATGTTGAATCTGTTTAGAATTATAAAAAAAACGGATGAGCAAGTGGGTATATGCAGTATCAAAAAATAGCACCTTATCTAATCCTTGCAGCCACTGTGGTGTTATTAAGCGCCTGTGGCCGTGATTCAAAACCCGAAAATAGCTTCGTGACCCAGTCAAGGCTGGGCGGTGAAACCAGCGTAAATTCGCAGGACCCAGGGGCATTTTCTTTTGCCGCCAGTAACCTGGATCTCGCCTCCAAGCGATCCTTCCTCGTGGGCAATGAATTATTTGAGGCACCATGGACCATCGCCCCAGCCAGCGCCGAACTGCGTGATGGTGTGGGGCCGTTGTTAAACGTCAATGCCTGTCAGACTTGTCATATTAATGATGGCCGTGGCCATGCCCCCCAAGATGAACATGACAGCGCCGGTAGCATGTTGGTGCGCCTGTTTCGGCCGCCTCAAAACGAAAATGAAACGGCCTTATTGCTTGCTGGGTTACAGGGTAACTTTGTCGATGCCCACTATGGTGGTCAATTACAAGACCACGCAAACCCAGGGGTTGCCCGTGAGGCGCAAATTAAGATTCGCTATCATGACGAAACGGTTAGTTTCGATGATGGTTTCACGATGACCCTGCGCCGCCCACAGCTTAGCCTAGTGAATTTAAATTACGGCCCGTTGGGCGAAAACACCCGCTTTTCTCCGCGTATCGCCAACGCCATGATTGGCCTTGGCCTGCTAGAAAATATCAGCGAAGCTCACATCCTAAAAAATGCCGACCCAGAAGACAGCAATAACGATGGCATCAGTGGTGAAGCAAATTATGTTATGGATGTGGCCAGTAACACATTGGCGCTGGGTCGATTCGGCTGGAAAGCCGGGCAACCTTCATTGCGCCAGCAAAGTGCCGCTGCCTTTAACGGCGATATGGGCTTAACCACCACCTTATTCCCGCGGGAAAATTGCAGCGACCGACAAGTCGATTGTGTCGGTGCCATGAGCGGCGTTAACGTCGGCGATCATGTGGAGATCAACGATGATCTTCTGGATTTTGTCGAATTCTATACGCAGCATCTCGCCGTGCCTGAGCGTCGCAACGTAGAGGATGCCGAGGTGTTAGCGGGTGCCGAATTATTTACGCGGGCAAATTGTCAGGCATGCCATAAACCCTACTTTAAGACCCAAAATAAGCGCGCACTGCCGGCCTTATCCAATCAAGATATTTACCCCTTTACCGACATGCTCCTGCATGACATGGGCGCAGACCTATCTGACCTGCAACAGGATGGCAGCGCGGCACCCCAGCAAGAGACCTCCGAGTTTTTAGCGTCTTCTCGAGAGTGGCGCACCCCCGCTCTATGGGGCATAGGTTTAAGCAGTGTGGTCAATGGGGAAGCCGCTTTCTTACACGATGGCCGTGCCCGCACGCCCATGGAGGCGGTCTTATGGCATGGCGGGGAAGGGCAGGCGGCAAGAGACGTGGTGCTGACATTTACGGCCCATGAGCGCGCTCAGTTCGAAGCCTTTTTGATGTCACTTTAAAATAACGAAAAGCATGAAAAGAATGATGGATATGAAATATATTAAGACGCTGTTGCCCTTAGTGGGTCTATACCTATTAACGGCCTGCGGTGCGACCAGTACCACGACCCATTCTGCTAACGAAGCGGCCAGTTTCAATGTGCTCAATGAGTGGGGCGATCTCTATGGGCAAAGCTATTTGCCTGATTTTACCGCGCACACGGACACCCTGCATGAGGCCTTGGCAGAATATTGCGAGCAAGCATCTGCTGACCAGCTTAATGATGCGCAGCAAGCCTGGCTTGCCAGTCATAGTAGCTGGCAAACCTTGCGCGTCATTAATGTGGCTCCGTTAACCGATGGCTTGCCCACCTACGGCGATCGCATTCATGGGGGTAACTTGTTTGGCGGCGCGGGCGTCACGGCGGTGGACGCTTTGCTAAATAAAGCGCTGCCGGTTGACTCGATTGGCCGAGGCTCTGTGCTCGTGCAGGGGCTACCGGCGCTTGAGTATATTCTCTTCGAGAAAATTCCAATGCAGGGCTTAAATCAGCATCAGTGTTTGTGGGCACAAGGCATCGCCGAAAATCTGTTCACTATGGCCACGCAGCTACAAGCTCAGTGGCTGGCCAATGTGCAAGACTTTAAGCATCCAACCGAGGTGGCCGCTGGCTATATAGATCGTACGCAAGTGTTGGCCGATGTGCTCAATGGCGTGAATGAGCGCATCGAAATTGTCGCTCGCTATCAATTAAACTACCCCGTGGGCATCGATCATGCCGTGCCGGAATTGTTCGCGCTGGAGGGGCGTTTTAGTGGTGAGTCTTTTCATGTCATTGCCAATAATATCGCTGGCTTAAAGCGTTTAATGAGCGGCGGCGAGTATAATCTGCGCACGCTATTAGAGGACGTGGGGGCGGGCGAGCATGCACACAGTTTGCAAACCATCGTGGACCGTCTAGAGGCGCAGTTGCTGGTGATCGCTGCCTTCGACGTCGATGTTTTGTCCATCGACACAAGCTCGGACAACCCGGTACGCAGTGCCTATATTCAGCTACATGATGATTTAATATCCCTCAGTGCCCTGTTATTTGACCATGTCATCGATGCGGTGGGTGGTACCGCATTATTTAATTCTGTGGATGGCGATTAAGCACTATGTTGAATCGTCGTGCTTTTTTAAAGGGGGTGGCTTGCATGACGGCCATGCCCTTAATGGCTTCCTGCGCGCGTGTGAGGCAGACTCTGCTCACCAGTGCGGCCATGGATCATCAAGGTCATCATTACATGGTGGGGCTGGATGAGCAGTTACAACCAACATTTAAGACAGGGTTGCCGCAAAGAGGTCACAGTGTCATTTTTAACAAACATAAACAGCAGGCAGTGGCCTTTGCACGCCGCCCAGGTCGATACATTCAGGTGTTGGATGTGTTGAGCAACCAGGTATTGCATGAGATCGCCCCGCAACGCAATCGCCTATTTTTTGGCCACGGTGTTTTCTGTGAGCAGGAGCGCCTGTTGTATGTTACCGAAAATGATTTCGAGAATGCGCAGGGGGTGATAGGTGTTTACGACAGTGCCAGGCAATATCAGAAGGTGAATGAGTTTTACGCCCATGGCACGGGTAGCCATGAAATACAGCGCCTAACGGGCTCTAATACTCTGGTGGTGGCGAATGGCGGCATTCACACACACCCCGGGTTTCCTCGGCAGAAGCTAAACCTAGACACTATGCAACCCAACTTAAGTTTCATCGATGGCAGTGATGGCAAGTTGCTTAAACAGCAGACGCTGGCTGACCAGCAAGCCAGTATTCGTCACCTGGCGGTGAATGGGTCGCGGGTGGCGGTGGGCTTGCAGCATCAGAGCCATAGCAGCCAACATACGCCAATATGCGCCTATAGCGACGGCGAGACGTTGCGCTGGCAGCGGGCCAGCGGTGAATTGGCCCCCCAGCTAAGGCACTACATCGCCAGCGTCGCCATGGGTCGCCATGGCCTGCTGGCCTTCACCGCGCCCCGTGGCAATAGGGTCTTGTTTATCGACGGCCAGCGGGATGTCCTGCTTGGGCAGTTGGCATTAAGGGATGTGGCTGGCATCTGTTACCGAGAAGAGCAGAATCGCTTTTATGTGAGCACCGGCACGGGGGCTATTTTTCCCATCGATGCTAGCACTCTAAGCCTTGGGGCAGGCCGTCAGTTCGATGATTTAAAGTGGGATAACCATATGGCGTTGGCTTAACCTAGCAAAACACTGGGGTATTCGGTAAAATATCGCCAGTTTTAACGCTAATGCTATGCAAGTGAGAATATAACCATGTCCGATGTTATCGCCCAGATCAAAGAACAGATCGAATCAAACACCGTTTTGTTGTACATGAAGGGCAACCCAAACCAGCCACAGTGTGGCTTCTCGGCCCGTACCGTGAGCGCGCTCATGGAATGCGGCAAGCGTTTTGCCTATGTTGATATCTTGTCTAACCCCGAGATCCGTGCTCAGTTGCCAGCCTATGCTAACTGGCCAACCTTCCCGCAGTTGTGGGTGCAGGGCGAGCTAGTGGGCGGCTGCGACATCATCACCGAGATGGCCGAGAACGGCGAATTAAAAACTCTGATCGATGCAGCGTTACCCAGCGAAGATTAATCTTCATGAAGCGCCCTGTACGCTGACAGCACAGGGCGCTTTAGGGATTTTAGCCCGGTCTATTGCCCCCTCTTACCCCTCTGTTTACTCCTCTGTAATAATTCTGTAACAAAATCGCCATAAAACTGTAACAAAACATCCCTATGCTTATGCGTTTAAAATCACAGGGTTGGTGTGTCTATGAAAGTGTTTATCTTGTTGTTGATGTGCTGTGTGCTGCCAGGTATAGCGACAGCCTATGAAAATTTATCGAAGAAACAGGCGGGCCAAACGGCCATGGCCGATATTTTAATGACGCCCACTCCTCTGCAAAATATTGTCGGCAACGATCCCCTCGTTACCCTTTTTACTATGCATGGCTCCAACACCCTAGGGGGAAGTCTCACCCCTAACTTGGCCATGGCCTACCTGCGGGCTAAAGGGGTGAGTAACGTGCGTATCGAGCCCTTGGCGCAGACCAATGAAAAAGTGGTAAGAGGGGACTGGTTACCCCAAGGGAAAAGCGTGCAAATTAGTATCTCCGCCCACGGCTCCAGTACCGGCTTTAAGGGTTTAATGTCGGGAGAGGCCCAAATTTGGGCGTCCTCGCGGCCGGTTAAAGAGCAAGAGGTCACAGACGCTAAGGATTGGTCAAATTTAAAGGATGCGGCCAGTGAACACGTGGTGGCTATAGATGGCCTAGCCATTGTGGTACACCCAAGCAACCCCATTCATAGCCTGAGTAAGCAGCA
>CAJXIK010000076.1 GCA_913054445.1 uncultured Bermanella sp. | reverse complement strand
ACCCCCGCACAACTGCGTGCCGCCATTGCCAGCGGCGCGCATCAGGGCAATACCTCGGGTTATTGTCCGGGGTTTGTGCAGTGCAACGTGGTGATCTTGCCGCACGTTTACGCCGCCGACTTTTTAAAATTTTGTCAGCTTAATTCTAAGCCCTGCCCGGTGGTGGCCATGGCAGACAAACCAGGGGATACCGGTTTGGCCGAGATCGCCGCCGATTTTGATATCCGCCGTCACGTCCCAGCATACCGAGTCTGGCAAGACGGAGCGTTATTGAGGGAGGTGCATGACATCGTGGACATCTGGCGTGATGATTTAGTGACCTTCTTACTGGGTTGCTCGTTCAGCTTTGAGGAGGCCTTGCTGGCCGATGGCCTTGAGGTGCGCAACATCAGCGAAGGCAAGAACGTGCCCATGTACGACACTAATATTGCCTGTCGTCCGGCGGGCTTGTTCCACGGCAATACCGTGGTGAGCATGCGCCCGTTTAAACCGGCCGATGCCATTCGCATGATTCAAATTTGCAGTCGCTTCCCGGCGGTGCACGGTGCCCCCATCCACTTCGGTGATCCGGCGGCCATCGGCATTGCCGACATTAACCAGCCTAACTACGGTGATGCGGTCACCATCAAAGCGGGAGAGGTGCCGGTGTTTAGCGCCTGTGGTGTCACCCCGCAGGCCGCCATCATGGCCGCCAAACCAGATTTTTGTATCACCCATAGCCCGGGCTGCATGGTGGTGAGCGATATTCTAAACAGCCAGATGGCGGTACTATAGAGTGTCGAGATGGATGCTGAGATAGGCGTGAGGGGGTAAAAATGGCGTTATTATTAAACTGTGATCTGGGCGAGAGTTTTGGCGCATGGCAGATGGGCCTCGACCACGACGTATTTCCCCATATTAACCAGGCCAACATCGCCTGCGGCTTTCACGCGGGGGATCCGTTAGTGATGCTCAACACTCTGCAACTGGCCAAGCAACACGGCGTGATGATCGGTGCTCATCCGGCTTACCCAGATTTAGTAGGCTTTGGTCGGCGCAGCATGAATTGCTCAAGTCAGGAGATTCGCGCCCTCATGTTATATCAAATCGGCGCACTGGACGGCATGGCGCAGAGCACAGGGCAAAGCGTGCAATATGTGAAGCCCCACGGTGCTTTATACAACGACATGATGGCCAAGGTCGAAGTGCGGCAGGCCATCATGCAGGCCATTAAGGATTATCACGGCACCCTTACCTTAATGCTGCAAGCCACCCCCCAGTGGCAACAACACAAGCAGGAAGCCTACGCACATGGCATCGAATTATGCTTCGAGGCCTTTGCCGACCGGGGTTACGACGACGCAGGCAGGTTGCTGCCACGCAGCCACCCCAGTGCGCTACACACGCGTGCCGACATGCTGGCCCAAGTGCAGCAATTAAACGCCCACGGCAGCATCACCACGGTTTCTGGCAAGACCCTTGAATTGCACGCCGATTCGTTATGCGTACACGGTGACAACCTAGCCGGGGTGCAGGCCATAGCTGAGGTGAAGGCCCTGTTAACGGCACCATAATGCAGGTGACGGCATGACAATAGACATTCAGATAGCAGGCGAAAACGCCCTCATCGTCTACTTTGGCGAGGGGCTCAGCGACCACGTGAGCCAGCACATACAGAGTGTGGCGGGCGGCCTGTCGGTGTGGGTGGGCAGCCTGCTAATAGACATGGTGCCCAGCTACGCCTCCCTCATGGTGATCTTTAATCCAGCGCTAACCGACCACTTAAGGGTGCGCCAACTCATTCGTGAGGCGGCCCAAGATGCCCGCGTGCAAGGCATGCAGACGCCATCGAGGTTGATTACCCTGCCGGTTTATTACGGTGCGCAGGCAGCCCCAGATTTAGCCCGCCTGGCAGAAAATGCTGGGCTTAGCTGCCAGCAAGTCATCGACCTGCATAGCGCCATGGAATATCGCGTCTATGCCATCGGCTTTGCGCCGGGCTTCGCTTACTTGGGTGAGGTGGATGCCCGCATCGCGGCACCGCGCTTGGCCACCCCCAGAAAAAAAGTGCCCAAGGGGGCGGTGGCCATCGCCGATCGTCAGACGGCGGTTTACCCGGCGTCGAGTCCGGGCGGCTGGAATCTCATCGGCTTGTGCCCGCAGCCCATGTTCGACCCCAACGCCGAACCCACTATGCCGGTGCAGGTGGGTGATAAAGTGCGTTTCGCCGCCATAGATATAGGCCGCTTCTTATCCTTAGGTGGCCAGCTGACAAACGGAGCAGGCTAATGCACATCGAAATTCTCGCGCCGGGTATCCTGTCGCTCATTCAAGACGCCGGGCGTTTCGGCCAGCACGGCATCGGCCTCACCTCGGGTGGCCCCATGGACCCCACGGCATTTAAGTGGGCCAACCGCCTATTGCACAACGACCCACATGCCACCGCACTGGAGGTCACGGTGGGTGGCATCAAAATTAAGAGCCACGGCCGCACCCGCGTGGCCATCACTGGGGCTAGGGTCGGGGTCAGCATCAATGGTCGGGCTCAGCCCCAGTGGCAGAGCCTAGATCTAAATCCGGGGGACACGCTGGCGCTGGCTTACGCCACCGAGGGCTGTCGCATCTACTTAGCGGTGGCGGGGGGCTTTAAACTGGCCAAACAATTTGGCAGTAACAGCACGGTGGTGCGTGAGGGGGTGGGCGGTTTAAACGGGCAGGCGTTGCGCGCGGGGGACACGCTGGCGTGCGGTGGCCTCAGCGGCCCGTACCCTGCCCATCAATGCCTGCCAGCGCCACTGCGCCCGCACTATTGTGATCAGGTTACTCTGCGGGTTATTCGTGGTTATCAACAGGCACATTTTTCGCGCCGTGAGCAGGCGCTGTTTTTTCAAAGTGAATTCAAGGTCGGCGCGTCATGTGACCGCATGGGCTATCGCCTGAGTGGGCCACGGGTGCGGTGCGACATGGACGGCATCCTCTCCGAAGGCATCTGCTTAGGAGCTATTCAGGTGCCTAAGGATGGCCAGCCGATCATCTTGCTGAACGATCGCCAGACCATCGGCGGTTATCCTAAGTTGGGCTCTGTGCTGAGCCTAGACCTAGCCAAGCTGGCTCAGCTTGGCCCAGGGGGCAGGGTTAAGTTTGCCGCGATCACCATCGATGATGCCCATAACTTACTGGCCCTCGCTCAGCATAAATTTGCTAACAGCCAAACCGAGTCGCTGGAGGCATGATGAAATCAAACGCCGAGGCCCGCACGCTTAGCGTGCACATCGAAAACATGCTGCTAGAACGTAACCTGCGTGGCATGAAAACCATGCAGAGTGCGTTGACGCCGGGTTACGTGTTGCGGGCGGCGAAGCTGCTGCTGCCCCTGCGTGGCTGTGTATTGATTGGCACCGGTTTTCCGGTGGCGGGCACCTTCGAGACCGACGGCCCGGTAGGAGCCATTGCCCTCTATGAGGCGCTGGCAGCACAGGGGGCCGAGCCTATCATCGTCTGTGGTTTGCCCTTGAGTGCCGAGCTGGCAAAAGACTACCGAGTGCATTCGATCAAGGTGGGCCCGCACCCAGCTCGTGGCCAAGAAGCGCGCGATGCCTTGCAGCGGTTAAGGCCAGAATTAATCATCTCCATCGAACGCCCAGGCCTCGCCAGCGACGGCCATTACTACAACATGCGCGGCGAAAACATCAGCGCAGGGGCCGCCTGTTTCGATACCTTTTTGCACTACGCGTCGTGCCCCACAGTTGCCATCGGGGATGGCGGCAACGAGATTGGCATGGGCAATATCCAGCAAGCGCTCAGCACGCTCGACATCCAAGCCTCTGTCACCGAGTGCAGCGAGCTGGTGATTGCCGATGTATCCAACTGGGCGGCTCTAGGGTTAATCGCCATGCTGGATTGGTTAAGCGGCCGCGATATGTTGGCGCAGCTGGACTCGCTGGCGGTGCTGGCGTATTTGTCTGCCCGTGGCAGCGTCGATGGCGTGAGCCGTGAAAACACCCTTAGCGAAGATGGCCTACCCGCCGTCGCCGGTGTGGATCTTTTACATAGGCTGCGCCTGCTGGTGAAGGCGCATTGATGGGCACTTCACGCCTGCCGCTTAAATCGTTAAACTGCTTTATATTTTAATGAATTGAAGACGGCAGGGGTCGAACTATGACCACAGTATTTTTGAACGGCGCTTTCATGCCCATGGAAGACGCAAAAATTTCCCCCATGGATCGTGGCTTTCTGTTTGGCGATGGCATCTATGAGGTGATTCCAGCATACCGTGGCGAGCTAGTGGGTTTTGGCCCGCACATCGCTCGCATGAATCAGGGTTTGCAGCTGGTGGGCATCGACTTCAAGTGGGATGTGGTTAAGTGGCGTGCAATCTGTGCCGAGCTGATTGCCAGCAATCAGGGGGATAACCTCGCTATTTATCTGCATGTATCCCGTGGCACCGACAGCAAGCGTTTCCATGCCTACCCCGATAACGTCGCGCCCACTGTCTTCGCCTACGCCTTTGAAATTCCTGCCGCACCCGTGCCAGATAAAGCGCAGACCAAGGGCTACAAGGTCGCCACCACGGAAGATTTACGCTGGCAGCGCTGCCACATTAAATCCACCGCCCTGCTGGGCAACGTGATGCACTTCCAACACGGCTTCGCCCAGGGTTGCAACGAGACGATTCTTTTCAACGCCCATAACCAAATGACCGAAGGCAGCGCCTGCAATGCCTACATAGTGAAAGACGGGGTGGTCATCACGCCGCCGTTGGACAACCATATTCTGCCGGGCATCACCCGCTTCATGCTGTTGGATATTCTCGCCAAACACGGCGCCATCGAGGTGCAAGAGCGCAGCGTCACCATGGACGAAGTATGCGCCGCCGATGAGGTGTGGTTAACCAGCTCAAGCAAAGAAATTGCCCCTGTGGTGGAGATAGACGGCCAGCCTGTGGGCGATGGGGAAATAGGGGATGTCTGGTTAGCCGCCCAGACTTTGTACACGGCGCATAAGGCCGAGTATTAGTTGGGTGTTTGTGGGGTGCTTGTGGGGTGTGTTGTGTTTGTGGGGTTGTAGGAGGGCAGCCCCTGCCCGAAGGCGGTCGCCCACAGGGTGGCCTCCTACCGATAATATACATCTGTGAGAATACCCGAAGGCGGTCGCCCACAGGGTGGCCTCCTACATATAAGGGCTAGGCTCGTTAGGGTCTTGCTGCGTCTTAAAACGCTTATGCAGCCACAGATACTGGGCAGGGTAGCGGCGTATCACAGACTCTAACCATATGTTGTAGTTGGCGGCATCTTGCTCTTCGCTGCCGGTGGTGGGGAGGGGCTCATAAAACTCCAAAGCATATTGCTGTCGCAGGCCCTGACGATGATAACTATAGGGAATCACCTTGGCCTTGCCCGCCTTGGCTAAAAATGTAAGGCCAGTGATGGTGGCGGCGCTGCGGCCAAACAGCGGAGAAAAAGTACTGTGCTTACGCCCGTAATCTTGGTCGGGCGCGTACCATAAAATTTCACCACGGCGCATACTGCTAATAAACCCTTTTACGTTTTTCTTGTGAAAGGCGTGCTGCACAAAACGATAGCGACCGCGCATCATCACCGCATTCATGAGCTTATTATCCAGCGGGCGGTAGGTGACGTTGAGGTCGCATACCAAACTGGTGAGGGCACCTGCCAAATCGAGGATGCTAAAGTGCGCACCCGCCATTAATATGCCGCTGCCGTTGGCCATCTCGCGCTGCAAGATGTCTTGGCCTTTCACCTCGATGCGCGCCTTAAAGGCATTGATGTCACGAAACCAAGCGGTGCCGCTGTCTAGGTAGCCTTGCATGTTTTCGTGAAAAATTTCCCTCACTAGGCTGGCCTTTTGGGCGGCGTTTTTTTCAGGAAAGCACAAATCCACGTTTACCTGCACCACGTGGCGACGGCTCTTGGCCAGATGAAACGCCAAAAATGCCAGAGCGCGGCTCACTTGCCACTGGGCTTTAAAGGGCAGGTAGCTGCACACCCATAAAAAGCCCACAAATAACCACACCCCCCAGTATTTGGGCAGCAGGTATTCCAGCTTTAAAAGGCGCACATCTTCGATGTTGGCTTCGCTTTTGGTTTTACTCATGTTGGTAAACTCTGCACGTGTAAATATAAATGGTCTGTGTTGTTTTTATTGGTGCTGCTTGATGCTGTTAATGATGTTGCTGGTGGAGCAGCCGTCTTCGAAATTTAAGACCTCTACACTGCCGCCGTTGGCCATGACTTCCTTGCCGCCGGCGATGTCGGCGATGGCGTAGTCGCCCCCTTTCACTAGAATATCGGGCAATAGCTTAGCGATTAAGCGCTGCGGAGTATCTTCGCCGAAGGGCACCACCCAGTCCACACTCTGCAAACCAGCTAACACATCCATACGATGGGAAACCGGGTTAATGGGCCGTTCTGGGCCTTTGAGGCGGCTCACACTGGCATCACTGTTGACCGCCACGATTAAGCGGTCACCCAGTTGCTTGGCGTTTCTTAGGTAGCTCACATGGCCTGGGTGCAATAGATCGAAGCAACCGTTGGTCATGACGATGGTCTCTCCGTTAGCCTGAGATTCCTTGATCATCAGCGCCAGCGCGTCTTCATCCATGATGCCGCTGTGGGCCACTTGATCGGCGCGAGCCTCGCGGCGTAATTCTGCCAGAGAGACGGTGGCGGTGCCCAGCTTGGCCACCACGAGGGCGGCGGCGGTGTTGGCGAGGGCGGTGGCGTTGCTAAGGCTGGAACCGGCGGCGCGGGCGCTTGCCAGCACGCTAATAACGGTATCGCCCGCGCCGGTGACGTCATACACTTCCCGGGCGGTGGCCGCTAGGTGCACCGGCTGCTGGTCTTTCTGGAAGAGGGTCATGCCCTTTTCGCTGCGGGTCACGAGGAGCGCATCCAGCTCAATTTTCTCGAGCAGGGCGAAGCCTTTGGCGACTAAATCGGCTTCGTCTTGGCACTTGCCCATGACCAGCTCGAACTCACTTAAATTAGGGGTGATGAGGCTTGCACCGCGATAGCGTTCGAAGTCGTGGCCCTTGGGGTCGATGAAGACCTCTTTACCGGCGGCGCGGCCCAGCTCTATGAAGGGGCGAATGTCACTCAAGGCCCCCTTGCCATAGTCGCTTAGGAGTACTACTTGGCAATCCTCCAGCGCGTCTTTAAATTTTGCCAGCATGTCGCTGTTGTCGACTTGGTGAAAGTCTTCTTCGAAATCGAGGCGGATTAACTGCTGGTGGCGGCTCAACACACGCAGCTTAGTGATGGTCGGGTGGCTGGCGAGGGCGCTGAAGCGGGTTTTAATGTTCTTATGAACGAGGGTTGCTGCGAGCGCGCGGGCGTTATCATCCTGACCCACGAGTCCCAGCAAGTGCGCGCTAGCGGTGAGGCTGGCGATATTGAGCGCCACGTTGCCCGCGCCCCCCGCGCGGTTTTCGATGTCACTGACCTTAACCACAGGCACCGGCGCTTCTGGGCTGATGCGCGAGGTGGAACCACTCCAATAGCGATCCAGCATCACGTCTCCGACCACCAGTACGCGGGCATTGGCAAAATTGGGAATGGATAGCGACATATTAACAAACCACCGTTTTCTAGCGTCACGAAATGGAAATTTTCTAAATGGGCAGGCATGGTAGCACAGGCCAATTATCCTAGGGCAATCGCATTAACATAATCTGGGGGTGTAGGAGGCCACCCCGTGGCCGTGGCGAAATTCCTTGGCCTCGCCAGCTTAATCGTCTTGCGCCATTCGGGCAGGGGCTGCCCTCGTACGAGGCCACCCTGTGGCCGATGCAGGTTAATCCTCGAATACCATTCGGGCAGGGGCTGCCCTCCTACATGCCCTAAAGTGGGATTAGGCTGACAATGGGTGCTAGAATCTCTGTTTCAAATGAATATGCAGTGCCATGGCCCGCTTTCTTTACAGTCTTGTATTTTGTTTTTTATTACCCGTGATATTAATGCGCTTACTGCTGCGTGCCCGCAAGGCACCCGCCTATGGCGAGCGCTGGCTGGAACGCTTCGGTATTTTTAAGGCGGCAGCTGCGCCACCTGCGAAAGATCAGCAAAAAGACGCCATCTGGTTTCATACCGTCTCGGTGGGAGAATTTATCGCCGCGGTGCCCCTCATCGAACAGGTGATGGCGGCGTATCCACACAGGCCCATAGTGATCACCACCACCACCCCCACCGGCAGCGATCAGGTTAAGAAACGCTTTGCCAGCGAGCTGGGTAAGCGCCTCACCCATGTGTATTTGCCCTACGACCTGCCTTGGTTTCTGGGGGCATTCTTACGCCGTGCGCGGCCCCAGTTGTTGATTATTCTAGAGACTGAGCTGTGGCCTAATTTAATGCATAGCTGCCAGCAAAACGGCACTCGGGTGTTGGTGGCCAATGCCCGCCTCTCGGCCAAGTCTGCCAAGGGTTATGGCAAGCTGGCTAGGCTCAGCGCGCAAATGCTGGACAACATCGATTGCATGGCGGTGCAAAATGCCAGCGACGGCCAGCGTTTCCTCGAGCTAGGCTTAAATGCGGCGCACATGGCGGTGACCGGCAGCATTAAATTTGACCTCAGCATCGAGCCTGCCTTGATGGCCCAAGGCCAAGCATGGCGCGAGCGTTGGGGCAGTGAGCGCAAGGTGGTGATCGTGGCCAGTACGCATCAGGGGGAAGATGACATTGCCCTGACGGCTTTTCAGTCCCTGTTAGAGGCCGAGCCCACGGCCCTGCTTATCGTAGTGCCTAGGCACCCAGAGCGTTTTGATGACGTGGCCCAGCTCATCGCCAGCCGGGGTTTGCAACTGGCGCGTCGTTCGCAA
>CAJXIK010000075.1 GCA_913054445.1 uncultured Bermanella sp. | reverse complement strand
AACTTAATTATCAAAGACCCTCAGGGCTAACTGCCTGTCAGCGAATGTTTCATTAAATACCGGTATATTAGCTTAATGAGCGGATACTAATGCTCTGTTAATGTGGCCGCGGCCTTATCTTATAGGAAATAAACTTCGGCCAGCCCTAGAGCCACTGCCACTGCAATAAATGCGTAACACACTGGTAATATCGATGTCACAAACATGGCCAATAATCCTCCACATTAGTCATTGAGGATTAACCATGTTCAAAAAAGCCATACTTCCCTTATTATGCAGTGCCGCGCTTGTTGGTTGTGGCAGCAGCTCTGACTCCCATAACAACGCAGATGATACCGACCGCAGCCTTGATGGTACAGTTGACGGTTCGGCGTTAACGCTTACCGAAGGTTCTTTTACCTTTAAAAAATCCCTTGGCGATGTGGTGTTTAGCAATGGCGCTGAAACTTCTAATCCTCTGGCTCTTGATGTGGGCTTTGGTTCTGGTGCGTATCACCGCCCAGGGGATGCCAACAATATTTTTTATACCATCACTGATCGCGGCCCTAATATAAAATGTAAAGATACCGGCAAAGTATTTGGCATTGCTGATTTTTGTCCAGCAGATGGCGACAAAGTATTTCCGCAGCCAGGTTTTACCCCAGCTATCTATAAAGTCAAACTGACCAAAAATAGCAGTGGCGATTATGGTTATGAAATCTTAGAGGAAGTGACTCTAAAAAATACCAGCGGCACAGAAATTTCAGGCTTAACCAACAACTTAACCGTAACCGATACAGAAATTTCTATTGGTGCAGACGGTTCACAAATAGAGTTTGATAATGAAGGCCTTGATACGGAAGCCATTATTCGCTTAAAGGATGGTACTTATTGGTTAACCGACGAATACGGCCCATCGCTAATCCATGTTGCGGCAGACGGTACAATTTTGAATCGTGTGGTGCCCTCCTCTGTGGCCGCTGACTTGGCCGATGCAGGTTATCCCATTGAAGGTTTGCTGCCTGACATTCTTAAAAAACGTAAGTTAAATCGCGGCATCGAATCATTAGCTATCTCTCCAGATGAATCGCACCTTTATTTCAGTATGCAAAGCCCACTGGCCAACCCCGATAAAGACACATATTCCGCGTCGCGTCATGTTCGTTTATTTAAGCTTGCGTTAAATGACGGCGAAATCACCTCAGTGGAAGGCCAATATGTTTACCGTTTAGATACTGCCAATACCTTTGCAGATGCCAACGGCAGTGGTGATGTGGGCAAAAAACAAAAAGATGTGAAGATCTCTGAAATGCTTGCGGTGGGTAACGATGACCTTATTATATTAGAGCGCGTCAGTTCAGTTACTAAGTTTTATCGAATTAATTTATCTACCGGCGCTAATATTCATGGGCAAGATATTGCGACCATGGCCGTAGAAAACAACGAAGATGAAAATGCCAAAGCATTAGAATCAATCTATGACCTAGCTTCTCATGGGGCTAAAGCGGTGGCGAAGGTGCTGGCGTTTAATACTTTAACCGACATGCCAGATGGCATTACTGCCCCGAAAAAACTAGAAGGCATTGCCTTATTAGATGACGAACACGTGTTATTAATTAATGACAATGATTTCGGTATTGGTGGCGATAAAACAACCGCAATTATTTTGAAAATAGCTGACGCGTTCACAGGGGACAGCAGCCAATCTAAAAAAGCAGCACTTAACTTGGTCGCCCGTTATGCAACAGGGCAATTTGACGAAAGTGCCGCAGAAATTGTTTCCTTCCATAAAAAAAGTGGCCGCATTTATGTGGTTAACTCACAATCCAAGGCGGTTGATGTATTGTCGGGTTTAAACAGCATTAGCACACTTGCAAACCCTTTAACCGACAGTAACTTAGTCAAAGACAGCGCCATTGATACTTCAGTGGATTATGCACAGTCAGGTGGTGTAAATAGCGTGGCGGTAACCGGTAATTTATTGGCGGTTGCGGTTGAAAATGAGCATAAGCAAAGCAACGGCATTGTGGCTTTTTATTCCCTCAATGAAACAACAGGCGAAGCATCGCATTTAGCCAACGTTAACGTAGGCGCCTTGCCAGATAATGTGGTGTTCAGCCCTGACGGCAAAAAATTATTGGTGGCGTGCGAAGGCGAGCCTAGCCAAGATTATAGCAATGACCCTGAAGGCAGCATTGCGGTTATTACCATTGTAGATGGTGTGCCAGCCGCCACAGCCGACCTTATTGATTTTAAAAACTTTAATACCGATGGCAGTCGCCATGATGAACTGCCTAAAGGTGTTCGTATTTATGGTGGTGCGTTTAACGGAACCGCCTCAACCGTTGCGCAAGATTTAGAGCCAGAATACATTAGCGTATCTAAAGACTCATCAACCGCGTTTGTTTCTTTACAAGAAAATAATGCATTGGCCATGATTGATCTCAGCGGCACCATTGATAACGATAGCTTGATTCGCATCATTGATTTAGGCACAAAAGATTACAGCAAAGCAGGCAACGAGCTAGATGTCTCCGACAAAGATAAAGATGCATCCGTTTCTGGAACATTGCTGGATAACGGCAAAGCACGTATCAATATTCAACAGTGGGATAACGTGGTGGGCATGTACCAGCCCGATACCATTGCAAGCTATCAAGCCGGTGGGATGAATTATGTGGTCACCGCCAACGAAGGTGATTCCCGTGAATATATCTCTGGGGCCATCAATGAAGATTTTGATAACCAAACCGCTTGTGAAACTGAAAACTTTAACTGGGATACTTCGGTTGAAGCGTGCTTTGAAGGCTATACGCCTACAGTCTGTGCAGAAAAAGGACAGTTAAATAAAGAAAATGAAGAATGCTTTTCTTATGTAGAGGAATTCAGAGTTGAAGATTTAACCAGTGCAGAATCCTACGGTGATTTTTTTGCACCCGTGCCAGCCGAAGTGTCTGCGCTGGCCGATAACTTCAGCACTGATTTAACCGCAAATATTAGTGATGAGGCACTAGGTCGCCTTAAGTTGTCTATTGTTAATACCGTTAATGCAGACTCGGGATTAATCGAAACCCTTAATAGCTACGGCGCACGTTCTTTTACCATCTGGGATGATCAAGGTAGGCAGGTATTTGATTCTGGTTCTGATATGGCAAAAATCACCGCCGGACGAGTTGGCCCATACTTTAATGCATCTAACGACCGGGCAGCGGATCATAAAAAGAATGACCGTTCTTCTGCAAAAGGCCCAGAGCCAGAAGCCCTAACCATTGGTGAAGTGAATGGACGCACCTATGCGTTTGTGGGCTTAGAGCGAGTGGGTGGCATCATGCTATATGACATTACTAACCCTTATGGCGTGCAATTTGTTGAGTACACAGTGAACCGAGACTTCACTAAAGACCCAACTGATGATGTTGAAGGCGCAGCAGCCGGAGATGTGGGGCCAGAAGGAATGGTATTTGTTAGTGCCAGTGATAGCCCAACAGGCAAAGCGTTGTTGGTGGTAGGTAACGAGGTCAGTGGAACCACCAGTGTTTATGAGGTGGAATAATTTTCACCATAAGCGCGTAATAGTTAGTCGTTAAACTTGTTAATAGGATGTTGTTTGTGACCTATATACCAGTCATGCCAATTGAATACATCAGACTGGCGACAATATCAGCGCATGATAGAGTATCATCTAGGGCAGAGAGTCATAGGTCAAACTTCGGGGCCTGGTCTTGTGTTGTGCGCCTAGGCAAAACACAAGACCTGACTGCGCTTATGGCAGGGCAATCGCATTATAATCGTACCATTGCACTCCCCTCCAGCCTGAAATAGCACCATTTCAGGCTGGCGGGGAAGCGCAGTGTTATGACTTTAATTTTAATGCGATTGCCAAGGGTTTCTAACCCTCAGGCCTATACCAAGTGTGTCGGTTATGTTGGTAATTCAGAAATCAAGGGCAAGCTAAAGGGTGCCGAGCAGGTACCGTATAAAACTGGCATTAGCTTGTTTGGATTATCACTGGATTAGCATTTGGATAAAGGGTCAGCCCTGACCCTTATCTGCACTAACGTAATGCGGCTTTAATGTACCGCAGCAGACGCGGCAATCTCTTTTAAGGCGCTCACCAACAGCTGGTTTTGCTCTGAGGTACCCACGGTTATGCGCAGGCAATCGTGCAGCAGGTCATGACCGCCATCTAGGCATTTGATTAAAATTTTCTTGTTTTTTAAGGCGCTAAACCAATTGCGTGCCATGCCCGCAGGGGCTCTTAACAACACAAAGTTGGCTTCGCTGGGAAACACCTGCACGCCTTCGATGGCGGCCAGTGCTTGTTGCAGCAGTAACCTGTCCACACGTAGCTGCTCGGTCTGTACCAACAGCATGTCATAGTGTTGCAGTGCAAATAACACACTGGCCTGCGTTAAAATATTAATATTGTAAGGCAGGCGAATCTTATCCAGCTCGTTTAGCCATTCGCTGCGCCCCACTAACATGCCCAAACGCAAGCCAGCCAAGCCGACCTTCGATAAAGTACGCATGATTAACACATGGGGGTATTGATGCAACAACGCCAGGTGGTCGGCGTCTGTGAAGGCGGTATAGGCTTCATCCATCACCACTAGCCCTGATGATGCCTCGATGATGTTTGTGATGCTCTGTGCCGACCACAGGTTGCCGGTGGGGTTATTGGGTTGTGCTAAGAATATCAGCTCTGGGTTATGCTCTGTTATGGCAGCCAGCATGGCGTTTTCATCGAGCTCGAAGTCGGCCGTTAACGGCACCCCCACATAATTTAATCCGCAAAATGTGGCGATCATTTTGTACATCACAAAACCCGGTTCCGGCGCGAGAATGGTCGCGCCCGGCTTGGCCAATGCCATGGCCAGCAGCTGAATAATTTCGTCGCTGCCGTTACCCAGCAAGATATCAAAGTCATCACCAATGCCCATGACCTTGCGCATCTCATCTTTGACGTGTTGCCCCTGCGGATCTGGGTAGCGATTAATGGGCAGAGTGGTGAGCATCTCGCTCCAGGTGGCCTTGGCGATGGCAGGCCAGGTATAAGGGTTCTCCATGGCATCCAGTTTCAGCATACCCTCTGAGTTGGGTACCGGGTAAGCACTGAGATCTTGAATTTCCTGACGGATTATTTTTTTAACTCTGCTCATGGCAAACCTATTTTTTAATACGATACTCGGCACTGCGCGCGTGGGCCGTGAGCGACTCACCGCGTGCCAGCACGGAAGCCACCTTACCCAATTCGGAGGCACCATCCGCGCTGCACATGATCAGCGAGCTGCGCTTCTGAAAGTCGTACACACCCAAAGGGGATGAGAAGCGGGCGGTACCCGAGGTGGGCAACACATGGTTGGGCCCGGCGCAATAATCGCCCAAGGCTTCGGCGGTATAACGGCCCATGAAGATGGCACCGGCGTGGCGAATTTGCTTCGCTGCCGCCTGTGGGTCTTCGATGGACAGCTCGAGGTGCTCGGGGGCGATGCGGTTGCTCAACTCGATGGCCTCCGCTAAATTTTGCACCTTAATGAGGGCTCCACGACCCGACAACGAGGCGCGGATCATCTCCTGACGCTCCATCTCTGGCAGCAGCTTGTTGATGCTTTTTTCAACTTCAGCTAAGAAGTTATCATCCCAGCTAATTAAGATGGCTTGGGCATCTTCATCGTGTTCGGCCTGGCTAAATAGATCCATGGCGATCCAATCTGCATCGGTCTTGCCGTCACACACCACCAGAATTTCGGAGGGGCCGGCAATCATGTCGATGCCTACTTCGCCAAACACAAAGCGCTTGGCGGTGGCCACATAGATGTTGCCCGGGCCGACAATTTTATCTACCTTGGGAATGGTCTCGGTACCGAATGCCAAAGCTGCCACGGCTTGCGCACCGCCGATGGTAAACACTCGGGAGACCCCAGCGGCGGCGGCGGCGGCCAACACTAGCTGGTTAACTTCACCACCTGGAGTGGGCACCACCATGATGATTTCCTTGACCCCGGCCACGTGGGCAGGGATAGCATTCATCAACACGCTGGACGGATATGAGGCCTTGCCGCCGGGCACATAGATGCCCACGCGATCCATGGCGGTAATCTGCTGGCCCAGTACGGTGCCGTCTTCTTCTTCATACTGCCAGGACTCACTGCGTTGCCGTTCGTGATAACGACGCACCCGTTCGGCGGCGGTCAACAAGGCCTTGCTTTGTTCGTGGGGCAGGTTTTTCAGGGCTTCTAATAATTCGTCCTGAGAGACCTCTAGCTGCTGCATGTTGTTCACTTGCAGGTGGTCGAAGCGATTGCTGTATTCGACCACCGCCTCATCGCCGCGGCTTTTCACCTGCTGCAATATATCCAGCACCGTCTGCTGTACCTGAGTGTCAGAGACAGATTCCCAGGCCAATAGTTTATCGAGGGACGCTGAAAAATCGGCGTGTTGGCTATTGAGTTTTTGTATCTTGAAAGTCATGTTGCCTCCGGCCTAACGGCGACGTTCTACAGCCGCAGCCAGCTTTTCGATGATGGGCTGAATTTGTAGGTGTTTAATCTTCATGGCCGCCTTGCCCACCACCAAACGGGAGCTGATGGGCGCAATCAGGTCGCGCTCTTCGAGGCCGTTGGCTTTAAGGGTATTGCCGGTATCGACGATATCCACGATCATATCCGCCAGCCCCATGATGGGTGCCAGCTCCATGCCGCCATACAACTTAATGATGTCGGCCTGGCGACCCTGTTCGGCGAAGAAGCGCTTGGTTAAACCCACAAACTTGGAGGCCACCTTGATGCGCCCCTGAGGGTCCGCCGCGCCCTTCAAGGCACAGGTCATGAGGCGGCAGGTGGCGATGTTTAAATCCAACGGTTCATACAAATCTTGGCTGTTGTATTCCATCAGCACATCCTTGCCCGCCACGCCCATGTCGGCCGCGCCGTATTCCACATAGGTAGGGACATCGGTGGCACGAATCACCACCAGCTTAATATGCTCATGATTGGTATCGAAGATCAGCTTGCGACTTTTTTTAATGTCTTCCGCTGGCACGATACCAGCTTCTGCAAATAGCGGCAGAGTATCATCGAGGATACGACCCTTTGAGAGGGCGATGGTGAGAGGCTGTTGACTCATTTTTTTTCCTAAAGCAAACGCTTATTTAGGTAAGCGGCGCACGCTGCCACCGATTAACTGTAATTTCTCGTCGATGCATTCATAGCCACGGTCGATGTGGTAGATGCGGTCTACCACGGTCTCCCCTTTGGCCATCATGGCGGCAATCACCAAACTGGCCGAGGCCCGTAAATCGGTGGCCATGACCGGGGCACCGGTGAGGGTATCGCCACCCTTAGTGAAGCAAGTGTTGCCTTCTTGCACGATATGCGCGCCCATGCGGGCTAGTTCCTGCACGTGCATGAAACGGTTTTCGAAGATGGTTTCGGTAACGGTGGCACTGCCTTCGGCGACGATGTTCATCACCAAGAACTGCGCCTGCATGTCGGTGGGAAACGCCGGATACGGTGCGGTCTTAACGCTCACCGCCTTGGGCTTACGGCCTTCCATGTCTAGGCTGATCCAGTCGTCACCGCTTTCGATGCGGGCACCGGCTTCTTCGAGTTTGTGCAGCACCGCCTCGAGAATATCGGCGCGTGTGTCTTTTAACTTAATGCTGCCACCGGTGGCGGCGGCCGCCACTAAGTAGGTGCCGGTCTCGATGCGGTCTGGCATCACGTCGTAGTGACAACCGTGTAGCGACTCGACCCCTTCGATGCGAATCACGTCTGTGCCGTGACCGCTAATCTTGGCCCCCATGGCGATGAGGCATTCGGCTAAATCTATCACCTCGGGTTCGCGCGCGGCATTTTCTAGGTGGGTGACACCGTCGGCCAACACCGCCGCCATTAGCAGGTTTTCGGTGCCGGTGACGGTGACGGTGTCCATGAAGAACTTAGCGCCTTTTAAGCGACCGTCTACCGTGGCCTTCACATAGCCATCTGTCACTTCGATGGTGGCCCCCATGGCCTCGAGGCCAGATAGATGAATGTCCACCGGCCGCGAGCCGATGGCGCAACCGCCCGGTAGGGAGACTTGCGCCTCGCCGAAGCGTGCCACCAGTGGCCCCAATACGAGGATGGAGGCGCGCATGGTCTTCACCAGTTCGTAGGGTGCCACTAGGGTCTTGATATTGTTGGCGTTCACCTCGATGGAAATGTCTTCGCCCATCACGAGGTCGACCCCCATAGTGCCCAGCAGGTTGATCATAGTGGTCACATCATTGAGGTGCGGTAAATTCCCGATGGTAATGGGGGTATCCGCCAGCAAGGTAGCCGCAATAATGGGCAGCGCCGAATTTTTAGCGCCGCTAATACGCAGCTCACCGGAAACCGGGCCACTGCCTTGAATTACTAGTTTGTCCATTGCAGGCATAACGCGACTACTTCTTATGTAATTATTGGGCAGCCCACTGGGCCGGAGTATAGGTTTTTATGCTAACGGCGTGTACCGAACCATCGGCAATTTTCTCGTTTAACGCACCATAGACATATTGCTGGCGCTTAACCGCATTCAACCCTGCGAATACCTCGCCCACCACGGTGATGTGGTAGGTGTGGCCATCGTTTTCCACTGTTACTTGGCAATTAGCTAATTTCTCAGACATTAGGCTTTGTAAGTCTTCGGGGCTCATGGTTTCTCCAAGTCGCTCTATAATAAGAGCGCCATAGTAAGGCAGTGAAAATAAAGGCGGGGATTATAGCCCAGAGGCAGGCAAATAGCTAAGCTCCCATGGGGTGCCGCCTGGGCAATCGCATTAAAATTAAAGTCGTACCATTGCGTTTCCCCGCCAGCCTGAAATGGTGCTATTTCAGTTTGCGGCCGCCATTAATCC
>CAJXIK010000074.1 GCA_913054445.1 uncultured Bermanella sp. | reverse complement strand
TTGGCAGGCGCAGCACTTGGTTTTTCTTGAGGCGATTAATATTGCCGCCAATAAATGCATCAGGGTTTAAGTCTTGAATGGCCAGCATGGCCTGCTGAGGGGTAATACTGCGATGGGGGCGCGTGCGTAATGCCACCTCCCACAAGGTATCATCGGCACGTACCGTGTAGGTCTTAGGGGCAGCCGCCTCTTTCACTGCCGCGTCTTTCAACGCCAGCGGTGCAGCGACCGTTTCCTCGGACGTTTGCTCTGCAACATCGGGGAGGTCGGATATGTCACTGTCTGCGACCACATCGGGGATATCGGACAAATCATCTGCGTCCGTCACGCCCATGCCGGGTAAGGTAGCGTCGCTGCTATCTGCCTCCCCTGTAAATTCATCGGCCAGCTTTTCATGTGCGGGGGCGGTTACCGGCTCAACCCACTCTTCAGAAAATACCGGGGGATCCAGCAATAGGGTGTATTCACGCAGCAAACGGCCATTGGGCCAGTCTACCTGCACGAGAAAATTCAGAAAGGGCTCCACCACCGGCTGTTTACTGCTTAACCTGATGAAAACATCTTCGCCGACACGTTCAATTTTGAACTTAAGATTATTAAGAAAAAACACATGTTCGATGCCAGACTTTTGGAACTCCAGCGATGAAGCCAAATCGGGTTTAATCTCCCAATCTTCTAGTTCGGAGGCTTTAATAAGCTTGATATGCGCATTCAACGGCTGGTTTAAAGCAGACTCCAGCTCAATATCGCCCATGCCTAAAGCATGCACGTAGCCAGCACTCATCATCGCCCCAGAAGCGGCAATTGCAATCGCGAGTTTTCGCAACATAGCAATGTATCCTTTATCTTATAATTGCTTCACGGGCCAACGCGGGTGTAACGACCTAACCCTGTGTAAACACGTTCTTATATGAATGCGTCATTAATCGGATAAGTATTAAGTAAAATCAAGGATTTATCAATATTTATAAGGAGTGGCGGGGGTTTGGGCTTTTATTTTGCGGACTAACCATAAGTTATGACTAAAAAGGCCCATAAATATCAGTGTAATCAAAGGATTGCACCGATATTTAACAAGCCGCTGGCTAGCTGGCCAGCAAGATGCGCAACATGCGGCGCAAGGGCTCGGCCGCACCCCATAGCAGCTGGTCACCCACGGTAAAGGCCGAGATGTACTCAGGCCCCATATTCAACTTACGAATACGCCCCACGGGCACGCTTAGGGTACCCGTCACCTTGGCTGGGGTCAGCTCGTTGATCGTATCTTCCTTGTTGTCCGCGATCACCTTCACCCAGTCGTTGGCCCCTGCCAAGATACTTTCTATCTCGGAGATGGGCAGGTCCTTCTTCAACTTAATGGTCATGGCCTGACTGTGACAGCGCATGGCCCCCACTCGTACACACAAGCCATCTATGGCCATGGGATTGCCTTCCGTGCCCAATATTTTATTGGCCTCGACCTGCGCCTTCCATTCCTCACGGCTTTGGCCGGACTCTAGTTGAGAATCGATATAGGGAATGAGGCTGCCCGCCAAGGGCACCCCAAACTGATCCTTTGGATAATCGTTGCCGCGAATGAACTCGGCCACTTTTTTATCGATGTCCAATATGGCCGCCGCTGGGTCATCCAGCATGTCTTGCACATCGCCATGCACCGCACCCATCTGTGAAATCAATTCACGCATGTGTTTGGCACCCGAGCCAGAGGCGGCCTGATAGGTCATGGGTGAGATCCATTCCACTAGGTCGCGCTCGAATAAGCCGCCCAATGCCATCAACATCAGGCTCACGGTGCAATTACCGCCCACGTAGGTTTTAACACCGCTCTTGATGCCGCCCTTGATGACGTTCATGTTGACCGGATCGAGCACGATGATGGCGCTGTCGTCCATACGCAGCGAGGAGGCGGCGTCTATCCAGTAACCCTGCCAACCGGCGGCGCGTAGTTTTTGATAGACCGCCTTAGTATAATCCCCACCCTGACAGGAGATGATGGCATCCTGCTGCTGGAGGGCGTCTATATCCAATGCGTCCTGCAATAGGCTCGCCGTTTTGCCATAGTTAGGCGCTGGCTGGCCTTTTTGCGAGGTGGTAAAAAAAGTAGGGTTAATGAGTTCAAAATCCCCTTCCTGTTGCATGCGCTGCATCAGCACCGAACCCACCATGCCGCGCCAACCTACAAGGCCGACGTTCATGCTTTTAGTATTTTCGCTCATATTAGGAAGCCTCCTGTAAAGCCACTACCACCGCCTCACCCATTTGCGAGGTGGAAACCTTGGTCATGCCTGCGCTGTGGATGTCGCCGGTACGCAGGCCTTTATCTAGCACCTCGCTAACCGCCTTCTCGATGGCTTCTGCCGCCACGGTTTCGTCTAAGCTGTAGCGCAACATCATGGCCACAGACAAGATAGTGGCCAACGGATTGGCGATGCCTTGACCGGCGATGTCGGGTGCGCTGCCGTGACAAGGCTCGTACATGCCCTTGTTATGCGTGTCTAGAGACGCCGAAGGCAACATGCCGATGGAGCCGGTTAACATGGCGGCGGTATCCGATAAAATATCACCAAACATGTTGCCGGTGACCACCACGTCGAACTGCTTAGGGGCGCGCACCAACTGCATGGCGGCGTTGTCCACATACATGTGCGACAGCTCTACATCTGGGTAGTCTTTGGCCACCTCTTCCATGATTTCACGCCATAGTACGGTTACTTCCAACACGTTGGCCTTATCTATGCTGCACAGCTTCTTGCCGCGCTTTTGCGCAGATTCGAAGGCCACCTTGGCGATGCGACGAATCTCAGATTCGTTGTACACATAGGTGTTGTAACCCTCACGCTCGCCGTTTTCTAGAGTGCGAATGCCACGGGGTTTACCGAAATAAATACCGCCGGTGAGTTCACGCACGATAAGAATATCCAAGCCCGACACCACTTCGGGTTTAAGGGTGGAAGCATCCGCCAGCTGCGGGTACAAGATAGCCGGACGGAAGTTGGCAAACAACTCAAGCCCAGAGCGCAAGCCCAGCAGGCCTTTTTCGGGACGCATCTCGCGGTCTTCAAGCGTATCCCACTTAGGGCCACCCACGGCACCTAGCAGAATGGCGTCGCAAGCGCGGGCTTTTTCCATGGTCACTTCTGGCAAGGGCGAACCGAACTCATCAAAGGCGGCTCCGCCCACCAACGCATGATCCAGCGCCACATCCAGCTTGAATTTTTGCTTGGCCGCTTCGAGCACCTTGACCGCTTCGCCTACGATTTCAGGTCCGATGCCATCGCCTGGCAATACTAGAATTTTTTTAGTCACGTTAAACACCCACTTTTATAACAAATAATTTTGTAAAACTTAAAATCTAATTAAGCGCGAAATAACCAAGGAGCCTGTGCACTGCGTTTCTTTTCGTAGGCTTTAATGTCATCGCTGTCTTGCAGGGTCAAACCTATGTCATCCAGGCCATTCAAGAGGCAGTGCTTGCGGAAGGCATCCACTTCAAACGAAATAGCGTTACCATCGGCCTTGATGATTTTTTGACTCTCTAGATCAACGGTTAATTGCAGACCTTCTTGCGCCGTAACATCTTTAAACAAGCCATCCACAATCGCCTCATCCAGCACGATAGGCAATAACGCATTCTTGAAACAGTTATTAAAAAAGATATCGGCAAAACTGGGGGCAATCACCACCCGAAAACCAAAGTCTTCCAATGCCCAAGGGGCGTGTTCACGGGACGAACCGCAACCAAAGTTTTCACGGGCCAATAACACCGAGGCTTTATTGTAGGGCGCGCGGTTTAAGATGAAGTCTGGGTTTAGCGGACGCCCTGAGTTATCGGCGTCGGGCTGGCCCACATCTGTGTAGCGCAATTCGTCAAACAGGTTAGGGCCGAAACCGCTGCGCTTGATGGATTTAAGGAACTGCTTAGGGATGATCATATCGGTATCGATATTGGCGCGATCCATGGGTGCCACGATGCCGCTATGTACGGTAAATGCTTTCATTATTTGCCTCCTACTACGGCATCATCCTGCAAGGTAAAGTGACGCACATCCACGAAGTGACCGGCGATGGCGGCGGCGGCGGCCATGGCTGGGCTGACTAAGTGAGTACGACCGCCGTACCCCTGGCGACCTTCGAAGTTGCGGTTAGAGGTAGAAGCACAGTGCTCGCCTGCGCCTAATTTATCGGCGTTCATGGCCAAACACATAGAACAACCAGGCTCACGCCATTCAAAACCGGCCTCGGTAAAAATGGTATGCAAACCCTCGGATTCGGCCTGCGCTTTTACCAAACCAGAACCCGGTACCACTAAGGCTTGAATCAGGGTATCGGCGACCTTATTGCCCTTAGCAACGGCGGCGGCGGCACGCAAATCTTCGATGCGGCTATTGGTACATGAACCAATAAAGACACGATCCAATTCAATATCTGTAATGGCTTCGCCCCCTGCAAATCCCATGTATTTATGGGCACGCTCGATGGCGTCTTTTTGCTCATCACTGGTAGCGTCTTCCAACTTAGGCACAAAGCCATCTATGGTGGTCACCATCTCGGGGGAAGTGCCCCAAGTCACTTGCGGCAAGATATCGGCGGCATCGATGACCACCACCTTATCGAACACGGCATCGTCATCGGATACTAGGTTCTGCCAGTTGCTAACGGCGGCAGCCCATTGACCTTCGCTGGGAGCAAACGGGCGGCCCTGCACATAGGCCTCGGTGATGCCATCGTACGCCACCATACCCACACGGGCACCGGCTTCGATGGCCATGTTGCACATGGTCATGCGACCTTCCATACTCATGCTGCGAATGGCGCTGCCGCCAAATTCCATGGCATAACCGTTACCACCTGCGGTGCCGATGATGCCAATCACATGCAGCACCACGTCTTTGCCGGTGATGAACTCACCTAGCTGGCCGTCGACCCTAATCAATAGATTTTTCATCTTGCGCTGAATCAAGCACTGGGTGGCCATCACATGCTCCACCTCGGAGGTGCCGATGCCATGGGCCAAGGCCGCAAACGCGCCATGGGTGGCGGTATGAGAATCGCCACAGACCACGGTCATACCGGGCAAGGTAGCCCCCTGTTCTGGGCCCACCACATGCACGATACCCTGACGCACATCGTTCATCTTAAATTCTTCGATGCCAAATTCATCGCAGTTATCGTCGAGGGTCTGCACCTGAATGCGCGACACAGGGTCTTCGATGCCGTCGATGCCGTCTTTTCGCTCGGTTAACGTGGTGGGCACGTTATGATCTGGGGTGGCTAGGTTGGCTGGCACCGACCACAATTTACGACCCGCCAAACGCAAACCTTCGAAGGCCTGCGGCGACGTCACCTCGTGCAGCAGCTGACGATCTATGTAGATTAACGCCGTGCCGTCATCACGCTCTTTTACCACGTGTTGATCCCATAACTTATCGTATAGGGTGAAACCTGCCATTTGAATTCTCTCTTTATAATATGAATAACCACGGGTAGGCGGTTATTGCCCATCTCAATCTATTGACACCAGTTTATCCAAGGGTTACTAATAAAACAAATTCATATTTTTTATATATTAGATTCCAAATTGGAATAGCTAATAAAGTAGCAAGCAGTAAACAGGGGGTTAACACTATGGACACTCAATCGTTGCAGGCATTTATTTGTGTGGCCGAAACCGAATCCTTTTCTTTGGCGGCGCAACGCCTGCACCTCACCCAGCCTGCGGTGAGCAAGCGCATCGCCCAGCTTGAAGCGAACCTCGATAGCCAGCTCTTTGACCGCCTGCCGAGAAAAGCCATCCTCACCCCCTACGGCGAGGTACTGCTGCCCAAGGCCCGCCACATCATCAATGAGCTACTGGAGATCAAGACCGAGCTGGCCAGCCTCAGCGGCGACGTCAGCGGCACCCTAAGAATTGGCACTAGCCATCACATTGGCCTACACCATTTGCCGCATTTCTTACGTCAGTTCCACAACACGTACCCGCAGGTAAAGCTGGCCATTCAATTTCTGGGCTCGGAGGCGGCGTGCGCGGCACTGGCCGAGGGAGAGCTGGATATCGCCTTCGCTACCCTGCCTTTGAACGCACATTCGAAGCTGTCCATGCAGCCGGTGTGGCGCGACCCGCTTAAGTTTGTCTGCGCCCACACACACGCGCTGGCCACGCAAAAAAAACTCACATTACAGGACTTAGGGCAGTATGAGGCTATCTTGCCGGAGGCCAATACTGTGACCTTTGAGATCATCGAGAACGCCTTCAAGAAAGAGGGGTTGTCCCTGCACAGTGCCCTGCCCAGCCGCTACCGCGAGACCATCAGCATGATGTCCAGCTATATGGAAACCATCAAGATGATGGCGGGCGTCGGCCTTGGATGGGCGGTACTGCCCGAACACATGGCCAAAGACGGGGAACTCATCATGCTCAATGTGGGACCGAAGATGCTTTACCGTGAATTGGGGGTACTTCAGCGCAAAGGCAAGACCCTGAGCACCGCCGGACGGGCATTTTTGGCCATATTGCCTCAGCAATAGCGCTTTTTTAATGCGTGTGCACATCGAATAAAATCTAATCTAAAACAAGGGGTTTTGGCGAGAAGCGACTAAACTATTATCACATCTGTTTTCATATCCATTGCAGGCACAAAAACAGGAGCGGCCATGTTAGCCATTAAAAATGTCTTGTTGTTACTGGACAGGGATCTGGATAACCAAAATGCCCTGCAACGCGCCATGCAAATATGCAAAGAACAAAAGGCCCACCTGTTTGTGAGCAGCTACGCCTATAATCACGCCTGTGAGGAGGGTTCGCTCACCGATCTGGCACTGTGCCACAATTTAAAGGCCCTATTACTGGATCAAACCCAGCAGTGGGCCGAGGCTCTGTTAAAAGAATTCTATCTCCCCGCAGACACGCCACTGACCATCTGCTGGCGCAAGCATGCCTATCAGGCGGTAATAGATAACAGCGAACAACTCAGTTTTGATTTGGTGATTAAGTCTTCGGCCAAGCACCATGGCATCGTCGACAGGGTATTGCGCCACCAAGACTGGAATCTCTTAAAATTCTGCCCTGCCCCCTTGTTGCTGGTTAAAGAAAAACTGGCTTGGGAGTCTCGCAACATAGTGGCGGCGGTGGATGCCACCTCGCTGGACGATGCTCACAAGGTCGTTAACGAGCACATCTTTGAGTTTGCCGAACTCATTAATAGCGCCGACAACTATCAAATTCACCTGACCAATAGCTACCCCATGATGAGCCTCACCCTAGCCAGCCTGCCAGATACTCCTATCCCAGAGGACTTACAGCAATACGTGGTGAATCAACATCAGGATGCCTGTGAAGCCATCGCCAGCCGCTACAACATCGCGGAACAAAACCTACACATCCTCGAGGGCGAGCCGGAAGAGGTCATCACGCAGACCGCCAAGGAGCTAGATGCCGACGTCATTCTGGTGGGCATGATCAGCCAAGGAGATGTACAGAGCATTATCTTAGGCAGCACGGTTGAACAGGTACTGGACGCTACCGATTGCGATGTGCTGGCCATTAAGCTGCAAGACGGCGTGCGCAAACTAAGCGAAGAAGAAGACGGCATTCGCCAAGCGTAGGCCTAAGCCATAAAGGCTAGGCCGATAAAGAATCGGTCAATAAAAGCGCGCTAGGTAAAAGCCCAACTGGTCGCTGTTAATTTTATTGCCTTGTTGGTCTTCAAATTCCAGCCAACTGACCTGCACCCCGAGGGTGACTCCCATGGCACCGCGAATCTCCAATACCAGCTTAGGCCCCCAGTTATCCTCATACTCCACTGTGGTGCCAGACTTGTGGTACGACAGGCCGCTGTTGGCGGTGATGCCAAACCCTAGGCTGCTGACCTGATTAGACTCCACCCACAAGAGGTCACCACTGAGGCCCTGCTGGCGGTGATTAACCCCCGCCGAGTCCGTCACCGCATAATAGCTGGCACCTAAAGATGCGCGCACCGAGCTGCCCGGACGTCCGGCCACGCCATAGGCATAGCCCAGCGAAAACTTGGGGCCGCCCCCGAGGGTGAGGTCGGGCAGGTATTGTTCGCCGCTGGCCAGTTTATGAGCGCCCTTTTGGTGGGAAAATAGCCAAAATGGCCCAGATATTTTTTCAAACGGGCTGCTATAACCCTCGTCCGGCGTGAGCAGTTCTAACTGACCTAATGCTAAGTAGCTGGCGGCGTGACGCTTAGTAAACGGCGATACGCTATAGCTCCAACTGGCACCTGAGTGCTGCTTGGTATAGGAAGCCTCCTGACCGTACAACTTGGGCTCGGTGCGAATGACGAAAGAGGCCACATCTCGCGTTATTTGCAGCGGCACCACCGCATAGCGCCCCTCGGCACTGACCTGAGTAAAGCGCAACTGCGGGCGAACCACCTTGATGCGTTGGCGCTGTGCATCAAACAGCTCGATCACCGGATAAAAGAAGCCATCCCCGCGCTGACTCTTTTCGATGTAGGTGCGCAGCTGCACCACGAAGGCACGGTGCCCTGCCGCCAGCTCATAGCCTTTATAAAAAGACTTGCCGCTTGGCAACTCGATCACCTGCTCACTTAAATCTGGGTTACCTTGCATCCCCGCGGGTAACTGCTCGAACGCATATTGTTCGCTGATGGCGGTGGACTGTAATAAGGACATCTGCCCACGCGGGGTGAGCTGGGCACAACCGCCCAGCACAATCAGGGTAAAAAATAAGGCTGTAAAACGCATGGTATAAACCGCTACTGTAGGGATTTTTATTAGGGGTGGCATGGTAAGGGATTTATGGGGGTATGACCATGGTGGCCATGGCCTAGGCTAGGGCAATCGCATTAAAATTAAAGTCGTACCACTGCGCTTTCCCCGCCAGCCTGA
>CAJXIK010000073.1 GCA_913054445.1 uncultured Bermanella sp. | reverse complement strand
AAACTGAAACAACACCATTTCAGGCTGGCGGGGAAAGCGCAGTGGTACGACTTTATTTTTAATGCGATTGCTCTACTAATGAATTAGGATTAGCTGGAGAATTTGAGTGAACACCTGTATGCTCAACTCTATTAATAGGCTTATTTTATAATAAGAGGGAGCCGCTATGATTCGTCTACTCAGATACATCCTTTTAACCCTTATCTTCAGCGTATGCTCCCTACTTGGCACATTAGTGGGTGTATTACGCCCCTTTAACCCCACCAATAGTCGCTGGTGTGCAAAAATCTATTCGTTCTTTGGCTTACCGGCCATAGGCCTCAAGATCGAGGTCAGCGGCCTTGAGCATTACCCTAAGGACCGCGCCTTCATTATAGTGACCAATCACCAGAGTAATTGGGACCTATTTGTGGTGGGTAGCACGATACCCAAGCGCACCGTGAGCCTAGGTAAAAAAAGCCTAAAATGGATTCCCATATTTGGTCAGCTTTATTGGCTCGCGGGCAATATATTAGTGGACCGAGGCAACAGCAAACAAGCCCTAGAAGCCATGGCCATCACCAAGAAGGCTCTCACCGAAAAAAACACCAGCATTTTATTTTTCGCCGAAGGCACCCGCAATAAGGGTAAAAATATGCTGCCCTTTAAGAAGGGGGCCTTTATCACCGCCATCAACGCCGGTGTTCCCATCATGCGCGTATGCACGAACTCCTACCTAGACGGCTTTAGCATGGACAAGCTCCATAACGGCACCGCCAAGGTAAGAGTGCTGCCCGCCATAGAGACCAAGGACTTAAGCAAGCGTGACCTCAATGAGCTCATGCAGCATTGCCACGACAGCATGATGGAGGTGATACAAGAATTAGATAAACCACCCGCCCAAGGCGTGGCGAGCAACGCAGGGTCTTAGTCGTCAAGCTGATGGGGCAAGCCCCTACAAGACACCAATTTCGGGGTCGATATTGGCAATAGACTGTTGCAGCTTCTCACCCAGTTTTACATTTTTACTCATCTCGGTGACGATGCGTTGCACATGCTGTTCGAGTAGCGCCAGTTCTTTCACTAGACCGGCATGGGCGACATCGTAGTCCACCCCATGCTCCAACTCTTTGGTTTTTGCCAGCAACTTCTTAATGTACTGCAACTGATGATTAAAGACCCTATTGGCCTTATGGGCGTTACGCTCCACTAGGCTGGCCTGCTTATATAAGTCCTCTAGGTGCTGTGGGTTTAGCTGCCCTATTCCTTGCTCCGACTGCTGAGAGGCGTTGGTTTTAATGGCGGATTTCGTCAGCCAGTAAACACTCAACAAAGAGACCCCGTAGCTCAGCAGTATGGCCAACCAATCCACCGCTATCGGCGCAAATAAGGCAGACCATTGATGGATGAGCGTGATGACACTGCCCTGAATGAGTGACAGCTTGATTACGTTTATGATGGGCATATATTCTCCGGTGATGAGTATATTACTCACTTGGACTTTTACTTTCGTAAAAGCCTGCACATTCCATGTGCTTTTATTTTAGCCTATGACGGCTCAAGGGCAGTGGAATTACATCCCAGTGAAGCTAAGCCAGCCGAGATTATAGGCGATCACACACCCCCACACAGTCACCACCTGACACAGACTAAAGAACACCGCCGCACTGGCGATGTCCTTGGCCGCTCCCGATAGATCGTGGTGTTCACTGCCGATACGGTCGACGACATATTCGATGGCAGTGTTGAGCAACTCGGTAATCACCACCACAAACAAACTCATGAGCATGGCCAAGAGCTGCCCCAAACTTTGAGCCAAAAAAAATGCCAGAGGGGCCAACAACAAAGCCAGCATAAACTCCTGACGAACCGCCGCCTCTGTGCTCCAGGCACGCTTAATACCCTTAAATGAATAGCCCGTGGCATTAAATATGCGCAAAAATCCTGTGGCGGTAAATTTTTTCTGATCCATTGGAGACGTCTCTTAATTCGGGCCTATGGCAGTGAGTCGACTAAAAAATAGCCAAGATCGCTAGCGTGAGCCGAGCGTTAAACAAGATATAGTGTGAGCCACTGTTATCGCAGCATCATAGCATAGAAGCAAATAACGCCCCACATAGGTAACGGTATAAAATACTGAGCTTGACGCTCGCCAGCAAACCCGCTTTGCTTAGCGCAATTAATGACTTCGACCAAAACCATGAACCCATACAAACGCCTCCTCCCTCCCCTAAGCTGGGGAATATATAGCCTGTGCGGGCTAATTTGTGCCTTTTTTTTAAGCTGGCTACTCTTGGCCAAGGTAAACTTTGGCTATGCCCTGCTGCATGATGTCATGGACATTCAGCAGCACAGCCATCACTACGGGCCACAAAACCGCCATCGTCACGGCTTTCAATACACCAGCAAGGGCGAACACATACGCTTATTTGCAGAAATAAACAGTGCTATCCATAACCAAGGAAAGGGGCTGGCCGAGATTCAATACCACCACCCCAATGGCAAAGTAATCGATAGACTGCTGCATCGCGCCGAAGTCATTCACCTGCAAGATGTGGCCAATTTATTGAGTACCCTAACCTACCTAGGAGGTGCCGCCACCTGCATTTGGTTAATGTTAGCGCTCATCTATCGCTTTAACCTTGTGCCTGAACCTAACCTTAAACAACACATCGGTAGCATGGTCTCTTTGCTGGCATTCTCTGCCTTGGCAATACTTATTATTGGCCCGGTCAAAGTATTTTATCGCTTCCATGAATGGGTATTCCCACCAGACCATCAATGGTTCTTTTACTACCAAGATTCCTTGATGACTATCTTAATGAAAGCACCCGACCTGTTTGGTGCCATCGCCATCTTAATGACCGCTCTCGCCGTGCTAATTTTTATCGCGCTTAATCTGGCACTGCACTACCTTAAGGTTAGGTAGCCTTTAAGTGGGCCAGTTTAACAGCCAAGGCTGAGACCAAGCTGACACCTGCTGTGTCACCTCTGACGTTGCAAATAGAGCGCCTTCATCAGGGGGGCTTACAAACTCATAGCGCGTTTGCTCATAGGTAAAACGAATGGCGTAAGCATGCAAATACATGCGCTCACCCTTGCTCCCCGTATAGAGTGCATCGCCAATGATGGCAGCCCCCAGCGACTTGAGCGCCACCCTGAGTTGGTGGGTCTTGCCTGTTTTCGGTTTCAACAAACACAGTCGTAACCCCCCACCAATAGCCGAGGAAAAGAATTGGGTGATAGCAGGGTTTTCAAGGCTCTTAAGCAGCTTATAACTGCCCCGCCGCGACTTAGCCATATCACCGCTTATCTTCCCCTGCTTCTTTTTCATACGAGCGGGGGCAATAGCCAGGTAGTATTTCTCAATGTCTCTGTCACTAAATAACTGACACAGCTTACTGCAACTCGACTTCGATTTAGCCACCAGTATCAAGCCAGAGGTGAGTTTGTCCAGCCTATGAACCGGCCACACAGGGCAGTCCAATTGGTTGCGCAACAAACTGATGAAGCCCAGTTCAGCGCCTTCATCATGAAAGCCGATACCCGCAGGTTTATGGCATAACCACCAATCCTGATGCTGGTAGATAATGGTTAATTCGCGCACACATAACTCCTCGGTACAATTAAATATCGCAGCTCACACATGAAATATGCCTGCACTAGCTCTCTTAAGCCGCTATAGAAAAGAACTTCGATAGCCAAGCAGCTAAGACAACTTAGCTCAGAGGTTTAGTGCTTCTATTTGAGGGGATCTTTGGCAAGGATGCCAAAGCTAAGCCTCCATGGACGGGTGTACGGCGACCTTCAATAGAAGCACTAAATCTCTGAGCTAGCCGCTAAATAAAGCGATGCTCGTCAATGTTGAATTCACGTATTTTAAACATAAAAAAACCGCAGCATAACTGCGGTTTTTATCTGCAAACTTAAATCAAATATCGATTAGAAGTTTTCGGCAGGACGCGCATCACCATGTGCTGCCTTGTGCTTGGCAATGATGACTTCTGGGCGCAATAAGTAACGTGCCAAGGCAGGTAATAATACCAAGGCACCGATCATGTTCCAGATAAACATAAAGGTTAACAGGATACCCATGTCGGCCTGAAACTTAATAGGTGACCAGATCCAAGTACCCACACCGATGGCCAGCGTTAAACCGGTGAAGCTCACCGCCTTACCTGTGGTCTTCAACGTTTCCAAGAAGGCATCGTGTAGGCTATTGCCTTCGATCAACAAGGCTTCTAGGCGGCTATAGATATAGATACCATAATCAACGCCGATACCCACGCCCAAGGCAATTACCGGTAAGGTGGCAACCTTAACACCGATGCCCATTTGCGCCATTAATGCCTGACACAAGATGGAAGTAAGTGCCAAAGGTGTGATGATACACAATACCGCACGAACCGAACGGAAGGTGATGAAACACAACACAGATACTACGATATAAACGAAGATCAGCATCAGGTTTTGCGCCTTGGCGATCACCTGGTTAGTGGCACTCTCAACGCCGGCATTACCAGACGCCAACTTAAACTTAATCGCTGCGTTATCTTCGTAACCCTTAGCAAATTCACCGGCAATCATGACGGCACGCTCAAGAGTTTCGGCTTTGTGGTCATTTAAGAAGATGATCACAGGCACCATGGAACAAGACGGATTCAACATGCCAGCAGGCGCACTCTGCACACTGGAGTTAAGTACGTTTTGATTACGGGACAATGCGGTCCACTTAGGATTACCTTCGTTCGAGGCCTTTGACATAAACTTAGCAACCGTCGCCAAGGAAACAGCAGACTGTACCCCTTCCACATTTTGCATGGTCCACATCAAGCGATCGACGGCATCTAACGCTTCGAAGGTGGCGCATTTTTCATCTGGCGTTTCTGCCATGATCACCAACACATCCGAGCTAGTGGAGAAGTTATCTACCACGAAGGCGTTATCGAGGTTGTAGCGGCTGTCTTGACGAAGCTCAGGTGCCCCTTTATCTAGGTCACCAATCTTAAGATCTTGACTGCCCAGCACACCACCTATGGCCAACAACACCGAAACTAGAATTGCGGTCACTGCAAAATTAGGCTTAGTAAACTTAGCGATGAAACGCCAGTGAGCAGGCTCATGCTTCTCATTTTTCTGCGCGTGACTCACCCCAGACTTGCTAATACCCACGTAGGACATCAACAGAGGCAATAGCAACAGGTTGGTCACGATGATCACCGCCACACCGATAGAGGCCGAAATAGCCAGCTCTTGAATAACGTTGATGTTAATCAGTAACAAGGTTAAGAAACCAATGGCATCTGAAAACAATGCCAACATGCCTGGTACATATAGACCACGGAATGCCAAACGGGCGGCCATCTCACGACCGGCTCCCTTGCCCGCTTCGATAGCAATACCATTGATGATCTGCACACCATGGCTTATACCGATGGCAAATACCAAGAAGGGCACCAACATAGAGTAAGGGTCGATACCGAAACCAATCAGGTTCAATATGCCCAGCTGCCATACCACGGCCACTACCGAACAAATAACGGGAATAAGTGTGCCTCTAGGGCAACGAGAATAGATGAACAACAAGAAAGACGTAATTAACACGGCGACTAGGAAGAAGATGGCGACGTTATACGCACCGTCCATGAGGTCGGCCATTTTTTTCGGGAAACCGATAATATGAATGGCAATCGTGTCGCTGCTGTATTTATCACGAACTTGTTCTTCTAAAGCCTTGGCCAATTCCTGAGGGTTGAGCGCCTCACCTGTGTCTGGGTCCAGACCATAAAGAGGCACGTCGAGCATAGTAGAGGTGAAGTCGTTAGAAACCAAAGCACCAATTTGACCAGACTTAATCACGTTATTACGCAAAGTCTCAATACTGGCGGCACTGCCATCATAGGTTGGCGGAATAACCGGCCCACCCTGAAAGCCCTCTTCGGTTACTTCGGTCCAACGCACGTTAGGCGTCCATAAAGACTTCAGTTTAGAACGGTCGGTGCCCTTAATGAAGAACACTTCGTCGTTGATTTGACGCAAGGTCTCCATGTATTCGGCGTTGAAGATATCGCCATTCTTACTGGCGACGACGACCTTAATGTTGTTAAGGCCGCTGCTCAAATCGTTGGCATGGCGCATGTGGTTCTTAATATATTCATGTTCGAGAGGAATATATTTTTCAGAGCGGGAATCCAGACCCACCTGAACGGCGTTGTACGCTAAAAATACCGTTAATGCCAACAGCACACACAAAAATACACCACGGGCGCCAAATAGCATGCGCTCTAGGAGTACCTCGGTATCTGGGGTAATTATATAATGCTCTGGTTCTGTTTTAGGCAGATTTTGTTGACTCATATTATTCTCCTAGCCTTCAATACTGGTGACAGTGATGGACATGCGCTCACCGGATTTATCGAGCAACTCGACGCCCTTCTCACCGACAATAACGAAATGGCCGGCCTTGCTTTTAATGATGGCCGCCGCACTGCTGCGGCCGACACGGGCGGTGCTCTGCCACTTACGGCCTCGATCACTGCCCTCGATAAACGCACCGCCGTTGCCCACTACATAAGCAACACGGCCATGACGATCGGTGGCACCAATCAAACTTTGCTGCGTATTGGTGTCCACTAACTGCCAATTATTGCCAAAATCATCGCTACGCGCCAAATTGCCACGTAAACCGTAGGCTAACTGCACGCCCTGCTTGGTAAGGCTAGTGAGACCAAAGAATGAGCCATCATAGGGGCTGTACATCTGCTGCCAGCTATCACCCTGATCTTGAGTGCGCAGCATTAACCCTGCTTCGCCGACCATCATCAGACGCTGATCGTCGATCGCGGTGATGGCATTTAAATGAAAACGATCTGGGTTTTCCACGTGGCCAGACCAGTCTTGCCAAGTGTTACCGCCGTCGATGGTCTTAAAGATCATGCCATAAGCACCCACTACGAAGCCTTCTTTGACATCCTTAAACCAGACATCTAACAGGGGTTTAGTGGATTTATCGGCGAGATCGACCTCGGCATCTTCCAGCGTATAGCTGGCGTTTTCTAACTGCTCTTCTGCTAACTCGATGCGATCATCGTCATCCGTCGCGTTGGCTGCATCTAAAGCCACCTCCAACTGAGACTTAACACGCTTGGCTTGCTCTAACACCATGACGTTAGCCTCGAAACCATCGAACTGTTTAACCCAGGTTAAGCCTGCATCTTGTGTCTTCAAGACCACCGCATCATGACCTACGGCCCAGCCGGTTGAATCGTCGACAAAATAAATACTGGTGAGGGTGCTCATAACCGGTACTTGGGCCTGCAACCAGCTGGAGCCATCATCATCACTAATGATGATATGACCGCGTTCGCCCACCGCCACTAGGCGATCACCTATTAGAGTCACATCCAGCAATAACGAAGTGGGCGCTTTTAACGTTTTAATGGCGGGCGTCTGTAATGGATCTTGCCACTGTGCCGATGCGTGTAAAGAAGTTAAACCTATTGTCGCTACTAGAGCGCCGCCACACATACTGCGGGCCGCACACCCCAGCATAGCGCGCACTGAATCCAGTGATCGCATCAGATAATCTCCAAATGTCTATTTGTTATATTTTAAAATTAAACAGCGACGTTGACCGCTGACTGTATACCTAAATTATTTTTATTATTGACCGCGCCTACTAAATTCTTGGGGCGTGAAGTAGCGAGGGTCAGGTGATACCTTACTAAAATCAATCGTTGAACGTTGCCAGTGATCCATGTTGATCGGTAACCGCAAAAACAAGTACAAGCGTGCTTATTTTTGCGGCATGCGTTTTTAATCGGCATAGCATACTAAATTAAAGCCATTTCGTACATTCAATTACGCCATGAGTTTGCATTAACATACAGAAAGCCCGACACTTTAGTTCAACACGCTCTTAGTGACTACTTCATAGACATCTTTAGATAAATTACCATGGGCTAAAATCTTTTCCAAGGCCGCTTTCATTAGCTGGCCACTCGCCACATTTAGTCGCTTCCATTTGGTCAGTGGTGCCAACAAGCGAGAGGCAATTTGTGGGTTAAGCGCATCCAGTTCGATGATTTTACCCGCCAGCCAGAGGTAACCCTGACCATCAGCGGCATGAAAATGCCGTACGTTTTGCCCAGCAAAGACGCCAATCACCGCGCGTACTTTATTGGGATTCTTCATATCGAAGGCTTCATGGTTCAACAATTCGTTGCAGGCACCCACCCCAGACAAGTAATCACTGCCAGCTTGAATAGCAAACCACTGGTTAATCACTAGCGGGTCGTGACGCCATTGGCGGTAAAATTGCTGCAACGCCGAGGCGGCCGCCGTCTGATACGGACTATTGACCATGGCCGTTAAGGCCGCGCTCTGATCCGTCATGTTGTTGGCTTGTGCAAACTGCTCGGTTGCCAGCGCCAAATACTGGTGGGCATCACACTCCAGCAGGTACTGTAAGCTAAGGTTCTTTAAACTGCGGCGCGCCATGGCGGCGTATAGGGGTTCATACTCCCCCGTACAACAATTGTCGTTATAAACCCGACTAAACTGCTCGTGCAGCGCGTTGGCCAAGGTCTGTTTGACGAAATTACGTGCCCTATAGAGTTCTTGCACATGGGCTGGAGACTGCTGTTCCATCAAGAAAGCCACGCTCGGCAAGGTCAGCATCTTCACCATCATGGCTAAGTCTTGCCCATCCTGCGCGAGCGTTGCACGAAACACCTCTATTAGCCTATCATCCAGGCTAAGCGGTTTATTGGCCAGCACACAATCTGCCAACTCTAATATGATATCCGTAGCCAGAGCCTGCCCCGCATCCCAGCGATTAAAGCCATCGGTGTCGAAGCGCATTAAAAACAGTAACTGCTCTCGAGTGTAAGGGTAATGCAGCTTAACCGGCGCACTCAAGCCGCGCAGCAATGACGGCACCACAGGTGTCGTCACATTGGTGAACACGAAGGTTTGCTGAGCCTGCTTTAAGCTTATGACCGAGGTCTTAGGGTTAAAGTCGGCAT
>CAJXIK010000072.1 GCA_913054445.1 uncultured Bermanella sp. | reverse complement strand
AGCATTAACTCGTCATACTAGTATTCCATCACGATATTCATTTAAATAAATCGCGGTGTCTAAAAATAAGCATCGATTATTTATAGATAATCAAACTAATGGCACCACCGAGTTCACCCAACACGCCACCCTCTTTTTTACCCCCAGTGATATCAATGCTGCCTTTAGGCATACCATGACAGCCTAAACAAGACTGAGAATAATATTCAGGCAAGATATAACGAAAAGCCGCCTTGCCCTTAACCGATGCATCCTCAAAGAAGGGCTTGCCTTTCATGTAATCTGCCTTGGCAAACTTGCCGGAGATAATCGCTTTCTCCCACTTGTCGGGACGGTTGGCACGATTACGTACATATTTTTTTGGGGCGGTGAGTTTAATGGTAATCTTGCCGCCGGTGTTTTTTCCGAAGGCAGTGCCCACCTGGCGGGCAAAGATGGCGGGTAGGAAACCTTTGAAGCCCACGTCGCCATCATTAATGAGATCTTGCGCCTCGTCCATAACCGAGCGTACCGCAGATAACATGGCTTGCTTGCCCCCCATGGGGTCATCGGCCATATCAAGTTCATGGCCTGTGGCTTCCTTAAAATTTTCTAGGGTGATTTTAATCACATAGTCGGCCGTGAGTTTTTTACCACTGCGTTGTTCGTTAATAAGCCCCTGATTTTTTGAGATGACCTTGCGCGCGGCTCGATACAGAGTGGTGAGTTCTTTTCCTGAATCAACTTGTGAGCTTGCATGACTGAGGCCGCTGCTCAACGGCAAGCTTAATAATAAAAAAGGCAACAATACTGCGCCGATTCCTTTACGTAATGTTTGCATCATTTACCTTCTCCTAGTACTTCAGTGGTGTGTTCACGACACATTCTGCATCTTAAATATGCATGCTTTAAATGAGTATAGTGAACATTTTAAATTCAACAAAAAAAGTGAATACGGTGAGTTTTTTAGCACGCCTAAACCTTAAATTTACCCACAGATTCGTTCAATAGGTTGGACAGTTCCTGAATTTTATTGCCAGTTTCTGCAGTACGTTCGGCACAACCGAAGGATTCACTGGACAGCTCCGACATTTTCTCAATGCTGCGGCTCACCTCGTTGGTGGTGGCACTTTGCTGTTCGGCGGCACTGGCAATTTGCATGCTCATGTCGGCGATGGTGTTCACCATATCATTGATGCTGTTCAGGGATTCCCCTGAGGAATGGGCTAAACTGGCGGTCTCGGTGGTTTGTGTTAGCCCCTCCTGCATGGTGGTCACACTATGCTGGGTCTTAGTCTGTAACTCACCGATGAGATTCTGAATGCTGTCGGTGACCGTCTGCGTGCGCTGGGCCAACAAACGCACCTCATCGGCCACCACGGCAAAGCCTCGCCCCTGTTCACCAGCACGAGCCGCTTCGATGGCGGCATTCAGTGCTAACAGGTTGGTTTGATCGGCGATGTTGCTAATGTCTTCCAACAGGTCGCTGATACTTTCCGTTTGCTGGGCCAAGTCGGTGATGGATTGTGAAGAGCTTGCCACCTTATTCTCAAGTTCACGCATGGACTCGACGGTTTTCTCCACCACCTGATTACTCGAGCTAACTTCGGCCTGGGCCGCTTGCGTGGATTGCGCGGTTTGCGATGCGTTTTGCGCCACCGCATCGGAGGTCGCCGACATTTGGTTGATGGCGGTGGCCATCTGCAAGGTCTCCGATTGTTGCTCCTTCACGTGGTCATGATTGTCTTCCACTATTTTGGCTAACTCTTTCGCGGTGATGGTGAGTTGCTCGGCGGTATGCACCGTGCCCAACACGATGACCTGAATTTTTCCCACGAAACTGTTGAAGGCCATATTAAAATCGGCTATTTCATCCTTGCCCTCCACCTTTAACCTGCGGGTCAAATCACCCGCACCGGTACTCATCTGTGCCAAGGCAGTGTTGGCAGAACGCAGGGGCCTCACCACTAGGGTGGCCAATACCTGTGAGAGCACGCCCGCCACCAGCACCACCAGCGCCACCAACACATAGCTGGTTTGAGTTATCTGTCGATTGCTGTCACTCACCTGCACGCCTGCGGCGGTGGCAATTTTATTGTTCTCGCTCAACAAGGCATCTAACCCTTGCTCTATGTCCATGGCCAGTGCCCGCCCCTTAGCGGTATATGCATTACCCTGTACACGGTTTTCATCCACATAGGCATCCACCGCATCCATGCCAAATTGATGAAAGCTCTCTAACTTAATCAACAAGGTATTGAGTTCACCACTATTATTGAACCCTAACTTAGGTAACGTGGCCTTTAGATTTTCATAGCTTGTCTCGGTGTTGTCTTCTGATTCATTGAGCCAGCTCACCGATAGATCCGACATCCAGTATTTCATGGACTGAAAATGACGCACCGCCATTTGTGAGAGTTCCAACTTGTTGAGGCTGGCACTTTGACGCTCGATGACTTGATTATTGTCGTTCAACAATAGGCTCAGGTAGCCCAGTAAACCGGAAATTAACAGGATGATGATGCCGTTAATCAGGAATATTTTGTTGCGAATATTAATGTTGTGCAATAACCAATTCATAGGCTGCTAACGCTCACAAGTTATTAGCGGGATAGACTCATAATCAAAGTTTAGCAGTAGATTTACATATGGCCACAGGCCGTTTGTCACCTTCAGCATAGCCAAAGTTCACAGCAGAGAATGGCATGAATGAAGGCTAGAGATATTCAAAGCTGACCCCTAACTGCTTGCTGAGGCATTCGAGAACGGTTCTAAATTCGAAGGGTTTGGCAATCACATCGTCGAAGCCCGCTTCTTTATAGCGCTTGTAATCTTCCTCTAGCACCGCCGCCGATACCGCGACACACTTAGGTTGAAGAGGCATTTTCAAGATGTGCCCGAGGGCTTCTAGACCCGTCATGATGGGCATTTCGTTGTCCATGAAGATGATATCTACCCGCTGATCTTGCAGGCAGGCCATGGCCTGTTCACCATCGCAGGCCTCGTGCACTTCTATGCCAGCCTCCTGTAATAATTCAACTAGGATCAGACGATTACTGTTTTCGTCGTCTACCACTAGGGCCACCACATGCTGACCTGCGGCCAGTTTACCTAAGAATTTTTCATGGTGAACACGCTCGCTGTTTTCTCCCAGCAGGGATAGCTTAAAACTAAAACAAGCCCCCTGATCTGGCTCCGAGGTGACCTTAATCTCCCCCCCCATGAGTTGCACATGTTTCTGTGCGATGGACAAACCGAGGCCGGTGCCACCGAATTGTTCACCCGCTTTTTCTTGTACAAACGGCTTGAATATTTCTTGTATCTCAGGGGCACTCAGACCCATCCCCGTGTCTAGCACTTCAAATTGATATTGATGACGGGAAACTTCAAACACCGATAGTTGCACAAAACCAGATTCGGTAAATTTTATGGCGTTGGAAATTAAATTTAGCAACACCTGACGCACCTTCTTGCCGTCCATAGTGACATACAGGCCATCGGCGATGTCGTACTTGAGACGCCATTGCAGGCCTTTTTTGATGCAGCGCAGTTTAAACATGTTGCATATATCGTCGATAAATTTGGACAACGACAGCGTTTGCATATTGAGCTCTAACAGACCCGATTCAATTTTCGACATGTCCAGCACATCGTTGATCAAGTCCAGTAGATGAGCCCCGCTGTCGAGGATAAACTGCACGTATTGACCCTGTTCACTGCTTAAAGGCTGTTTACTGTCCGCCTGCAACAGCTGGCTAAAACCCAGTATTGAATTCATGGGAGTGCGAATCTCATGACTCATGCTGGCCAAGAATTCACTCTTAGCCTGGGAGTGTCGTTTGGATACCTCATTGGCGACCTTTAGCTCTATGGTGCGCTCGGCCACTAGCCTCTCCATTTCCACGCGGCTGGTCTGACTGATTAAGAGTTGCAGTAGCGTCTTACAATAAATTCTGAGAGTGCGCTCATGCCAAGCATCGAAGAAGTGCTCATCATAGTGAAAAGCCACCAACATACCTCCCTGGCCACTGTCTGGAGCTAGGCTGGCGCACAACATATAGCAGCCATCGCCCGTGAGCTTACTTAGTTGGATGCCGTTGGCTTTGGCGCTGTGCTTGAAGGATAAAAACTGTTGTTGCAACTTGTCTTGTTCGGCACTGATGAGTTGCGGTAACAGGTCATCACACCGCGCTAGGGCAAATTCTTCATCCACCGAGACCTGAGATTCCACGGTAATCATCTGTGCCTTTTCATGGTAAAAAGCGCAATATTCAAATTTCTCGTCGCGCACCAGAATGAGTAACGCCTCATGGATAAGCTGAGTGCGATTGCGCGAGGTGAGACCAAACTCCACCAATAGATTCAGGGCGTTGAGAGAGCTATATAATGCCGACCTTAATTCATCGTGGTCCATGGGCTTATTTTGTGAATCACTCATTGAGCTAAAAACTCCGCCAAGACCCCCACCGAACTCTCTATGTCGGTGAAATTTTCTTGCAGGGCCTGCATCTTGTCAGGGGGAATGTCTAAGGCCGTACACACCCTAGCAGTTTCAGCTGCCATGCCCTCTTCGCCTTCAAAGAAACGCACCACAAACCCGATGATGCGCACCACCTGCCAGTGCTCGCCTTGATAGTCTGGGTCTTGAAAGTGCGCGATAGCAAAGATGGTTTCTATGGGCAAGTGCCAACGCTTGGCCAGCCAGTTGCCCGCCTCGCAGGAGTCTATTCCTAACCATTCACGCTCTTGAGCGAGACGAGCTTGATTGTTGTGTGTGTCAAGTTTCGGCAGGAGTTGATTCATTTCCGTGGGAAAATGATGAATTTGTAATAGTTGGCCAATGCTGTGCAACAAGGCGGCGAGATAAACGCTGTGTGCATCTATATTGTGGACACACTTGGCCAGCATAGATGAAGACTGAGCCACCGCTAGGGCACGACACCAATATTCCTGCAAAGAAAATGCTGGACACGCTCGGGTGTTGAACCTAGGGCCCATCAACATACCCATGCACAGGCTGCGCACGGTCTGTATGCCCAGCACTTTCACCATGGCCTGCTCGACCGTATGTATGGTTGACGGAGAAGCAAAGAAGGCGGAATTGGCAATGCTGACGATGCGGGCGGTGATACCGGGTTCGGACTGAATAGCCTGGGCCAGCGAGGGCAGGTCTATATCATCATCCATGACTAACTCTAGCAGCTGCTCACTGGCGGCCGATGCTGGTGGAATGGTGAGGGTTCTTAGTATGGCACTACGGCGCTGCCTGATTTCATCGATTTCCATGCTTACCCCAGCGCAAAATAAAAACCCTAATATAAACGTTAGTTCAGACTAGGGTTTGGGCAAGGGGCTTGGCTGGTTAATTAATCCTGCTTCAAGCGATTCGTTACGGCTGTCTACCTGCCAATTCATCTAACTCATCTAACTCAGCCTGCTCTTGGGCGATGCGTTTTGCTGCGGCTTGCTCTTCTGGGGTTTGTTCCAGTGACAGGCCCGTCACGGAGCCCGTCGCGGTCTTGCCCTCTCCTGACTCTGCCAGCTTAATGCGCAACTTCAAGTTCACCTCTGAATCGGCATTCTTTATGGCTTCTTTTAGGGTTATCTTGCCTGCCTTGTAAAGTTTGAATAATGCCGCATCGAAGGTTTGCATGCCTAGGTTTTCAGACTTGGCCATGATCTCTTTAATGGCGTCGCTATCTCCCTTACTGATCATTTCTTGAATGGTCTTATTGCCCAGCAACACCTCCACCGCCGCCACTCGCTTGTTATCGATAGTGGGAATAAGGCGCTGTGAGATGAAGGCCTGTAGGTTTAACCCGAGATCCTGCAACAATTGATGGCGGCGCTCTTCTGGGAAAAAGTTAATGATGCGATCTAGGGCCTGGTTGGCATTGGTGGCATGCAGAGTGGAGATGGACAAGTGGCCAGTTTCGGCGAAGGCTAGAGCATGCTCCATGGTTTCACGGTCACGAATCTCACCGATCAATATCACATCTGGGGCCTGGCGCAGGGTGTTTTTTAGGGCGGCTTGGAAGTTCTTGGTGTCCACCCCTATTTCGCGTTGGTTCACTATGCTTTTTTTGTGTTTATGTACAAATTCGATGGGATCCTCGATGGTAATAATGTGACCGGCCGAGTGGGTGTTTCTATGGTCAATCAAGGAGGCTAACGAGGTGGACTTACCCGAACCCGTGCCCCCCACAAACAATATCAAGCCGCGCTTGGCCATGATCACCTCTGTTAACACGGTGGGCAAACCTAGGTCATCAAACTTGGGGATCTCGGCCACAATATTACGCGCCACTAGGGCCACTTCGTTACGCTGACGAAATAGATTCAAACGAAAGCGACCACAGCCCGGTAGGCTGATGGCCATGTTTAATTCCATCTCGTCGGCAAACTCTTTTTTCTGGTCGTCGTCCATGACCCCCTCGACCATGCGCGCTATTTGCCCAGGTTTTAACGCTTCACGGCCCAAGGCTTTCAATGTGCCTTGGAACTTAGCACTGGGTGGCGCTCCGGTGCTCAGATAAAGATCGGAGCCATCGTGTTTGGCGAGGATTTGCAGGTATTTTTTAAGAGGCATGTAAAATCACTTATTGCTAATAAAATCAGAATTTAGCGAGTGCCAAGATAATACGAATTTTTTGCAAATACACAAATAGCGTATGCAGATTTACCCCGCTAGGTCTCATTTCAAGACAATTTCCAGCTAAACCTGCGCATTATTGACTGTGCAGCACGAGTTGCCCATAAGCCCTGTGTATAGTGCCTATTAGCGGCGGCCAGCCCAGCAGCAGCAACAAGCATTTTAATTACTGGTATAATTCAGGTTAGTCAAACCCATGCGAGCTTAAGTGCGAGCCTTGGGTCAGCCAGCCAACAGCCGAGCATCATCATGTCAGACACAGCTACCCCCGCCTTCCTTAAAGATTCCGCGCAAATACTCACCCAGGCAGGCTTTGCCAGCAGCCAAACCTGGTATCACGGCACCGCCAGCGGATTATTGGCGTCTATCCTACGACAGGGGCTCAAGCAATCTGGCGATAGCGAATCAAATCAGAAAGCCAAGAATACCATGACCACCATTGGTGGCTCATACAAAGAAAACAAAGACCCGGTATTTTTAACCCAGAGTAAAGAGCTGGCATATTACTGGGCGAGCCAAGCGTGCCACGCCAGAAATAAGTATTTTGCCCAAGATGAAGCGCCCGTGGTGCTGGCCATCAAGCTGCCTGCCGAGCTGAACAACACCATTCAACCCGATGTGGGCGTGGCCGCCATTTTACTGGCTGGGCAAAACGATTATTTGGATGCCGTAAACAAAATTTACCAGGATAACGCCCTACAGGCCCCGCAGATAGACCCCATGACGGCAGACAGAATGGATTATTTAAAGCTGTTGGGCATGGCCTATAGCCAGCAAAACATTGCCGCCGAATATATCGAGCTGGTGAACCCATAGCCGTAGGCCCCGAGTGCAGGCCCACACCATAAAGCGCTAGGGTCTGCGACGCCGATTACCGGTTGGCTTGCCGAGCGCGCGCTCTTTATGGCGACGCTTCTGCGCGCTGCGAGAATTTTTGCGGGTGTTAGTAGCGGGCTTGGTGAGGTCTGGCTCGAAGCCTGCGAACCATTGTTGTGGCAGGCGCTCTCCCAACACGGCCTCGACCTCCTCCAGAAGATACGTTTCATCCACACTGAGCAAAGAAATGGCGATCCCCGAGCTGCCCGCCCGACCGGTACGCCCTATGCGGTGAATGTAGTCTTCGGCAATAAAAGGCAATTCATAGTTAATGACATATTTTAAAGACTCTATATCCAAGCCTCTGGCCGCCACATCGGTGGCTACCAGGGCGCGGATGTTGCCATCTTTGAATTCCTGCAAGGCCTTTTCGCGCGCTCCCTGAGATTTGTCGCCGTGAATGGCCAGAGTCTTGAGACCATCTTTAACCATCTCTTTTGCCAGGTGATCGGCCCCCTGCTTAGTGCGAGTGAAGATCAATACCTGCTGCCAATTTTTAGAGCCTATAAGATAAGACAGCAGCGCACGCTTGCGATCTTCATCCACGTTGTACACCACTTGCTCCACCTCCACCGCCGCGGTGTTGCTGCTGTCCACCTCGATGAGCACAGGATCGCTTAGCAGGGTCTTACTTAACTTAAATATTTCATCGTCGAAGGTGGCCGAGAACAACAGGGTCTGACGCTGACTGGGCACCCGTTTAAGGATGCGCTTGATGTCGGTGATGAAGCCCATGTCGAGCATGCGGTCGGCCTCATCGAAGACAATACTTTGTAAATGACTTAGGTCCACCGCCCCCTTAAACAACAAGTCTATTAACCGACCTGGGGTCGCCACCAGAATATCGGCTCCCAGCTGAAGTGCTGCCATCTGTGGCCTTAGGCTCACGCCGCCATAGGCGATGGCCATCTTGAGGGAGCTGCCTTTTGCGTATGTTTTAAAGCTGTTGAAGACCTGCTGAGCCAATTCGCGGGTGGGGGTCAGCACGAGCGTGCGCACCTTAGGCTGGGAGCCTGCCGCCGCATCTTGGGGTTGTGCACACAAATTATGCACGATGGGCAAGGCAAAGGCGGCGGTTTTACCGGTGCCCGTTTGTGCACGGGCCATGACATCTTGTCTTTTGAGGATGACAGGAATGGCGGCCAGCTGAATGGGGGTGGCTTGATCATAGCCCAGCAGCTTGGCTGTTTTAACGAGATCTTGATTTAAACCTAAGGACGAGAAACCCATGATGGACCACATGACAGACAAATAAAGGGGGATTATAGCACTTTATGTTGAGTAGAAAGGGCATGACAACTGCCCTGCTGGGCAATCGCATTAAAATACGCACAAGGGTCAATCTGTGTAATCTGCCTGCTCAAAGTTGGGCTTAGTGCTTTTTTAGGTCGCCACTGCTCTATTTACAAGAGGTCATCCATCGGCTTTTGCTCCTGCAAAGCCCTAAACCCAATTTTAATCTAAATCCGCTGAGCTTCTAAAAAACCCGATTTAAACCATTTAAGGCCGCGATACGATAGGCTTCCGCC
>CAJXIK010000071.1 GCA_913054445.1 uncultured Bermanella sp. | reverse complement strand
TGCATTTGAATCATGGCGTTAAAGGGTTGGTATAACCCATCGAAATCATTCGATGCGGTTAAGTAGTTGCACGATAAGGCAACCGCCTCCAAGGTAGAAACGCCCCCCGCCACGCTTGACGAACGTATTTGATACTGACTCTTGGCCGCCCCTTGCAGGGTCACCATGGGCAATGTGTGCAGCCACTTATTAACAAACCACATCTTCTTGGCCTTACGCCAAGTGCCATCCAGTACGATTAGGGTATCCACTCGTGCACTGGCAGCCGCGCCCTGCCCCACCTGCCAGCGACTGGCATGCTCGCCAGGAAACAACAGTCGCACATTTTGTGGCTGCGCCAGCAGCGACCTCACCCGCGGGTGGCTCGAGAAATCCTCGCCGATCAAGACCTCAAGCGGAGACAGGCATAATTGCAGGATGGGCACGGTGGCCAACGGCTGTTTTTGCTCGGAGGGGTGCTGTAGAATCAGCACCCGACAGGGGGCCTGCAAGCTGACTAAGTGCTCACACAGACAGACAGCTTGCGGGCGTAAACATCGATTACATAATTTTCTTGGCATATGCAGATTTTATTTCAGGATAAACACATTTTAGTGGTGAACAAACCCAGCGGATTATTATCCCAGCCGGGCAGCATTAAAGACAGCGTACACACACGCCTACAAGAACGGTTTCCCTTCGTCGGGCTAATTCATCGCCTCGACATGGCCACCTCGGGCATCATGGTGCTGGCATTAACCCCACTTGCTCAGTCCAACATAGCCAAACAATTTCAAGAGCGCCTGACCTTTAAAGCCTATGAGGCCCGCGTCTTCGGCCAGCTACCCGCCCCACAGGGGCAAGTGAATTTACCATTACGCTGTGACTGGCCCAATCGCCCCAAACAAGAAGTGCATCACGAAGGCCGAAGCGCCCTCACCTACTGGCGCTGCTTGGGCCATGAAGATCGCTGTAGCCGCGTTGAGTTAATCCCCCACACCGGGCGCTCTCATCAGTTGCGAGTACACATGGCATCCATGGGTTTTCCCATACTGGGAGATTATTTTTACGCGAAAGGCGACGCCCTTAATATGGTGACGCGCCTGCATTTACACGCCAAAACGCTGCACCTATACCACCCAGTATCCAAACAGAGGCTGGTATTTCGCTGTGACGCCCCTTTTTAACGGTGCTCGGCCATTATTCTCTCGCTCTTAATCCTGCTACTAACTCTGGTATTGATCGAGGAAAGACTGAGGCAGCACGGCCACCGGCTTCTTATCTTTATCGATGGCCACAAAACTGAAGTAACCTGTGATGGCCTTCTTGCTGCCATCTTCGTAGAGGCTCTCTAGGTACATATCGACCCTCACCTTTAAGCTGGTGCGGCCCACCTCCACCACATTGGCCACCAACTCCACCAACGAACCAGCCGGTACCGCATGTTTAAAGTCGATGCGATCCGAGCTTACGGTGACGATGTTTTGGCGACAGAAGCGAGTGGCGGCAATGAAGGAGATTTCGTCCATCCACTGCAAGGCGGTGCCGCCGAATAGGGTATCGTGATGGTTCGTGGTGTCGGGGAAGATGGCCTTAGTGACACAAGCCTTGGCGAGGATTTTACGCTTATCGATGATTTCTTCTAGGGTCATGCACAACTCATTAACTGACGAACTTAAAGTAGACAGCATGAGCCAAAATCAACGGGATTTCCATTGATTAATTTTCATGGGCAAATAATACACGCGCAGATGTCGCCATGAACCCTCCCTATTTTTTTCTTAACAGGGCAATCACCTGCTGGCGAATGTCTTTCATATCCTTAGGCTTAAAGCCGATGTGAATATGGCGAATACGGCCACGCTTATCGATTAGGAACGAGGTGGGCATGCCGGGTAGTTCATATTTTTCCGGCACCTTACCATTGGGGTCGAGTAACACAGGGTAGGATACCGGAAACTGCTTTAAGAACGCCTTAGCATCGGCGCTATCTTCATCTAGGTTGACCGCCACCACTTCGAAGCCCTTACGCTTTAATTCATTGCGCAACCCATTCAACATGGGCAGAGATTGGCGGCAGGGGCCGCACCAGGAAGCCCAGAAATCCAAGTAGACCACCTTACCACGATACTTCTTAAGGCTCGCCAGCTTGCCGCTTTGTAGGTTTGGCAGCTTGAAATTAGGGGCCGCATCGCCCACCGAGACCGCAAAGGCCGCGCTCGACAAACACAGCGCCATGACCATTATAAAAGAACGTAACATGAAATTTTCTCCAACCTAGATTTTGCAGTATTAAAGCAAGTTTACCACCTGACTCACATCCACCATAAGTCACACGTCACAATTAACGGCGCAGGGTATTAGAGAGCGTCTAGAAACAGGTTAACCTGATGGGCGATGGCAGGCACATCCCCATCCAAGTGCAGATGATGACCGCCGTCAAACCAACATAGGGTTTTTTGTCCATTGAGATGCTGCCAGCGCCCAGCCACTTTTTCCTTGGTATGCAGGCCGTCGTTGGCAAAGATGCCCAGAACTGGGCACTCTATGGCCTTGATGAAGGCCCCAACCAAGGGCTCTGTTAAACGCATCATCGAGGTATTTTTGAGGCGCTTGTCGTTCGACCAGCACAACCCCTCGCTATTCTCCACGACGCTACGCTCCATCAGCAAGGCAGCCGACTGCGCTGACAACTTTAAAGGACCCTGCAAGCGGGTTTGCACAAAGCTTTCCATCTTCGCTTTGGGCTTCTGACGGGCATCGTGGCGCTTCAAACTGCTAATGGCTTCTGCCAAACGTTGCGGTGCCTCATCTAGGGTGCCAACCGTGGGGCCAATGGCCTCGATGAGGGTCAACGAGGTTAAACGTTTGGGGAAGGTGCCTGCGTACAGAGTGCCGATCACCGCCCCCATAGAGTGCCCCAAGAGATGGCACGTTTGCCAGCCTAATGCATCGAGAATCCACTCTACGTCTTCTACCCCAGCCCACATGTGGTAATGATGAAAATCCGGCCAGTGACCGCTCAATCCGTGGCCGGGTAAATCCACCGCCACTATGTTGCAATTTTCGAGCAAGGGGGCAATATGGGTAAAAGTGGCGGCGTTATCCAACCAGCCGTGCAAGGCCAACACCGGCACGCCGTCTGGATTACCCCACTGTAGGGCATGAATGTCGATGCCCTTAATCTTTAAACGCAGATCGTTTGCCATGTACTGAAACCCTTACTCATTTGAAATGTCTTATTATGTATATCGCCATCGCCAGCATGACCCGTTGTTCCCTAGGGAGGCGGCGCGCTCCCGGCAGGCGTCACCACGAACCCCTGTTCACGCAAGAGGTTTAAGAGGCCCTTCTCACCGGGGAGGTGCAAGGCCCCCACGGCAATAAAACTGCGCCCCTTTTTTAAGAAAGGCAGCATACGATTCAACATGCGAATGTTACGCTGGTCAATGAGGGCATCTCTTAATCTTTGTGATAATTCATGATCGCTGCCCTGCATGTTTCGGCTGAGCCGATCAATTCCCTCTAAGTCACCGGCCACATAGGCCTCGATTAGCTGTTCGTTCATGTCGTGTAACAAGGGCCAGTTATCCAAAGTGTCGGTCAGCAAGGCCATTTGGTCTTTATGCTGTAACGAATCGAACACCGCCAACTGCTCTTGCAGGGTCTCCAGCGCACACCGCTCTTTATATTGGTACTCGGCCCAACGATACAGCTGCTCGTCGAGCGCGAATCCGCCGTGGCTTTTAGGGCGGCTCAACACCATCATGGCCGCCCAGGGTTTAAGGTGAGTGGCTTGCACTGGGTCCACCCCCATCTTGTTAAGAGTGAGACTTAGACGGTTAAAGAGGCTTTCACCGAGAATATCATCGAGGGAGTGTGGCTTGGGCAACAACATGGCCTGGCCGATGGCCACCTGCGCCTCACGATCGGGAAGAATTTCGAGGCACAGAGTCTTGGCTTCAGTAAAATGACGCACCACCTGCGGGTTCAACGCCTTAACCCGCCGGTCATCCACGTGAATGGTGGCAAATAAAAAGCTGGGGGGGTGCTTAGGCGAATGTACCCGCCACAGTAGGCCCTCGCCCACCTCGCCAAAGGCCGCCAGTGAGCACAACAGGGCAGGGCAAATTAGCCAACGAGCATATTTTGAAATATTCCACACTGGCGGGCAAACACCTCGGTTTGAATGTTGATAATAGCGCCCGTATCCACCTGCATGCCCTGCTCGTGGCCCTCGCACAGCTGGCTCGCTAAGCGGCCAGCAAAGGTTTGATGGCATACCAGTAAGATCTTTAACCCATCACCCGGCAAGGCTGCTAGCTCATCGATGGCCGCCGAGGTTGCCACATCTGGGGTAATCCAGCTCACGGTTTGCACATGGGAAAACGCCACCTGAGCGGCCTTTACTTGGGCAAAACTCTGCTGGGCGCGGACATAGGGGCTCACAAAGACATGATCGAAGCGAATAGCGGAGAGGTGTTGGCGCGCACTATTGAAGACCTGCTTAGCCCCAAGTTCGGTGAGTTCTCTTAATTCATCGCTGGGGGCCTGCATATGCGCTTGGCCGTGGCGCATAATATAGAGTTGGTGCATTAACGTACGGCGTCTTCATGATTGTCTGGCACCGGCTGTGCTTGAGTGGTGCGCCCCGGCCAATCGTTAAACGGGAAGGGCTTGTGCTCCGTGTGATAGCCTAAATACTGAATGATTTGTGCCACATAGCGGCCTAAAGCATCGGCAAAGCGACTTAAGCTGGCATTGCTGTCACCGCTTAATAATATGTACAGCCATTGACTCAAGGCCACCAGTAAGACCAATATATCGACCACACGATAGACCATCAGGAAAAAAATCATAAATAGGCTGCGTAGCCAAAATGACTCGGATTTAATGTTGTCTTTCCAGCTCTTGTCCATGTCTTAAGCACCTCTTGGTAAAGAAAATTCCACATCGGTATTTTGTTCGCCGGTCATCAAGGCATTGGCCACCTGATCGACACCGGCCCCTTCGAACAGCACCGCATGTAGGGCGCTTACTAAAGGCATATAAATGCCGTTTTCGGTGGCGTGATGATGAATATAGCGCAGGGTATTTATGCCTTCGGCCACCTCACCCAAGGAGGCGATGGCTTGCTCTAGGTTTTCACCCTTACCCACAGCATAGCCTACCCGATAGTTGCGGCTTAATGGCGAGACACAGGTCGCGACCAGATCACCCACCCCGGCCAGCCCCAAGAAGGTCATGGGGTTGGCCCCTTGTGACACGGCAAAGCGACTCATCTCGGCTAGGCTGCGCGTAATCAGCATGGCCTTCGTGTTTTCGCCGTAGCCCAATGCCACCGCCATGCCGGTAATGATGGCGTAAATATTTTTTAACGCACCGCCCAGCTCTACGCCGTACATGTCGGCATTGACATAGATGCGAAAGAAACTGCAACTTAGGCTCTTTTGAATGAAGTCGCGCACCCGTTTGTTTTTGCTGGCAATGACCGAAGCCGCCAGCTGACGGTTTGCAATCTCTTTGGCCAGGTTAGGGCCACTGATGACCCCCACTGGGTTCACGGGGAACACCTGGCGCAGCACATCGCTCATGAGGTTGAAGCCCTGAGGCTCGATGCCCTTCGTGGTGCTGATAAGAATCTGCTCGGGTGCCACCAGACCCTGGGTCTTCTCGACTATTTCACGAAACGATTGACTGGGAATGGCATAAAACAAGACGGACGAGTGGGCGATGGCATGCTGTAAATCATCTGTGGCCTCGATGGCCTCATGCAGCGCCACCCCCGGCAGGTATTTTTTATTCTCATGCAGAGTGTTCATCTCGATAATGGCTTGCGGGTTGCGCATCCACTGACAAACCTGAAAACCATTCTCGGCGAGGATGTTCGCAATGGCAGTACCAAAACTACCGCCGCCTATTACACTGGCTTTTTTACTGTTTAATTCGTTCTTCATAGGACAACTAATTTTCTTCTAAACTATTAACGAGGTTTTGAAAGGCCGCACGGTTATTGTGGTTCATATCCATCAATAATTTATGGGCCTGCAATACCTGCTGCTTCATTTCTTGTTCGTCTACCAGCTTCAATGGCAGCTCATCTAGGTATTCCACCCTAGATTCCATCTCATCGACGATATAAAAAACCTTGTCGAACCCCATGCTCATGAGAATACGGTTAATGTCATCTTGCGTGGAGACGATGGTGGGTAACTGGCCGTACTTTTCTTTATAGAGGATAGATATTTTTGCCAATTGCCCCAGCGAGGTGCTGTCGATGCACAGGGTCTCGGTGAGGTCGATGATGACGGTTTTAAAGCCGTCGTCCTCGAACATTTTGTTGGTGTATTGATCCAGTGTGGAGCACAAGCTAAGGCGCACATCACCAACAAACTTGACGATATAAATACCCTGACTCTGAGCGACGAGAATTTTTCCCGAATCCATAGTTATTTTGTCCTGGCAAGTGACAGCAAAGTAATATCATCCGGAATTTCTTTGCCTTCTTGGATGCTTAGTAAGCGTTCCAAGCTCTCTGTATTTAATTGTCCCTGTTGTACCCACTCGAGCAAACACGCTTCTTTGTCTGCCAAGCTTTGCTGTGGTAACACCTCCAGAATACCGTCTGACAGTGCCACCAACTCAAATTCTTCCCCTAATTCAATATGATAGGTGCTGTATTGCGCTTCGGCAAAAAGACCGGCAGGCACAGAGCAGCCCTGCAAATATTGCACACCCTGTTTATTGCGTAAGATGGGCATGGGCAACTGGCCGCCAACACTATAAGAAAGCCTACTGCTTGGCAAATCTATCATGCCCCAAAAGACACTCACATGTTTACCCAGTGCGGCGTCCACCAGCTCTTTATTGATACGCTCCATCACCCTATCTGGATACAGCAAATCATCACTGGATTGGCGTTGCAAGTTGCGCCGCAGGCGACTGCTGAGATTTTTCAACAACACCGTAATAAAGGCAGATGACGCACCATGACCGCTCACGTCGGCGATGTAAAAGACAACCTTGTCTTTACTGATGGGAAAGTAGTCGACGAAGTCGCCACTTAAATACAGGCTGGGAATAATATGGTAATTAAATTCAATGCCGGCTATTGACGACTGCACTTCTGGCAGCATGCGCCTTTGTACTTCACGGCCCGCTAATTGATCTAGCTTAAGCTCTTCGAATCGCTCTTCGAGCGCTGCGTTTTTTCGTTCTAGGGTGTGGCGGTAGTCGATATTTTCATCGATGAGGGTTTGTTGCTTTAGGTTGCGGCGGATGCTGTGCTCTAGGACCTCCAGATCGAGGATGGGTTTAATGAGGTAATCACTGGCCCCTAGGCGCAAGGCCGCCACCACATCGGCCATGACACCGGCTCCCGAGACCACGATAAACGGCGTGTTGGCACGCAGCTGGTTAATTTCTTTTAAGACCGCCAAGCCATCCATGTTGGGCATGCGCAAGTCACACAACACCACGTCGGGGCGTTGATGATTAAAACAGGCCACACCCTCTTGGCCATTTGCGGCCTCGAAGACCTCAAAGCCACTGTCTTCTAAATACGCCACGATACTGTCGCGTACGATGGCCTCATCGTCTATGACCAGAATTCGGCCGCTTGCCTCTTCCATCGGGTGCCTTCACAGTCGTTGTTATTTTTTTGCTGGGCCACCTTACAGGGCTGCCTCAGCACACGCAAGCACCTAACATCCCGCTTCACATCATTGGACATCGTGATCAAAAAAGTTGAAATAACGGGAGCTTTGTCACGCTAATTGCAAGTCATATTCGATGCCGACGACCACCACAAAAATCTGGCGGAGTTGGCAGCCAATATTTAAAAAACAGCCAAAGGGGCAATCATGAGCCTAACCAACCAGCATGAGGAAAAGCGTGATTATATTCGCATGCGCATGGAAACCCAGGCAACCCTGACGCTTGGAAATGCGCGCGTGCAGTGTGTGTGCGTCGATCTAAGCGGCACCGGCATGTGCCTAGAACTAAAGAATGAACTGCAAATAGGCGATGAGGCGGTGGTGTATATGCCCTCTTATCAGAACAAATTTGATGCACTCAATGCCTGCATTCGCATTAAGCGCGTCATGCAAGATGGTGATATATATTGCTATGGAGCGGAAATTATCGAACTACTGGCTTAATAGCCCTTGGCTTTGTTTCTTTAGAAGTCATCCTCGAACTCGTCCTCGAATTCATCGCTGAATTCGTCTGCCACTTCCCCGTCGTTAACTAGGTAGTCCCTGCGTTGCAGGTAAAAACTACGAATGAAAGCATAACGGTCGCCACTGATGAGCCCCTCTGTGGGAATGAGGTCGCCGCGTATATCTAAGTACTTACCATACACCATAGCGTAAAACAGCTCATCACTGGTGAACACTTGACTGCCCACATTGATGTCACTGAGAGCCAAATTTTCCACGGAAAAACCGGCGGCATCGCGCACGGTACTCGGCCCGAGTATTGGCAGCATCAAGTACGGGCCGGACGCCACCCCCCAAAATGCCAACGCCTGCCCTAAGTCTTCGTTGTGTTTTTCTAGGCCCATGTGACGGGCCACGTCAAACACCCCTAATACGCCGATGGTCGAGTTAATGAGGAAGCGACCGGTGTCGGCCAATGCGTCGAGAAATTTGCCCTGCGCTAAATCGCTGACGATCACCACAGGCTCCCCTAAATTGCTGAAGACATTGCTAATGGCATCGTCTACCACCTGCGGAGTCACATTTCGATAGGCCTGTGCCACCGGCTTTAGGGTGTAGTAGTCTAGGGTTTCATTAAATGCAAATACATCTCGATTCCAATCCTCCCAAGGATCCTGCTGGTTGGCCATGGATTGGAACGAAAGTAGAGATATGAATATAAAAGTGAGGGTGGGCGTTATTAACCGCATGCAGCTGCTTCCAAAAAATCAGCCCACATTAAAACAAGCAGGCTCGCTAAACTCAACCACCCCCTTGCAATTGACTATTCCCCCTATAAAAAAGCCCAAGCGGATAAGGCTTGGGCTTGGGTTTAATAAGCTCGCGAGTTTATATAACCTAGAATTTATGCTCTA
>CAJXIK010000070.1 GCA_913054445.1 uncultured Bermanella sp. | reverse complement strand
TGGCCAAGAGGGCACTGGAAAATATCGGCATAATATCGTCACTTTGTTATTATTTTTTATAGCTACTGCTTACTTTAAACGCTGAATACGCTCGCTCTGACTGATGACGTCGGTTAGACGAATACCAAATTTATCGTTCACCATCACCACCTCGCCGTGGGCGATGAGGGTGCCGTTCACCAGCACATCCAAGGGTTCACCGGCGAGGCGATCCAGTTCGATCACCGAGCCTTGATTCAACTGCAACAGGTTACGAATGGGAATCTGCGTGTTGCCCACCTCCATGGAGATGCTCACCGGAATATCCAGAATCACATCCAGTTCCGGAGCCCCTTCTTTCACCTCAAAGCCGCCGCTGGTGGGAGCGGAGGCATCAAATTCTTCCATGGGGGCTGGCTGCACGCCATCTTCCTCGGAGCCTTCGTCGGGATTATCACCAGACTCCTCCATGGCCGCCGCCCACTCATCGGCGAGCGCCTCACCGTCTTCGGCATCGCCCACGCCGTCGGCCACTTCTTGGGCTAGGGCATCGGCATCGACCTGAGCGGATTCTTCCTCGGGCTGCTGCGTTGGCTCTTGCCCTTCGCTGGCGTCGTTGTCTTCATTATTTTCGTTGTTTTCTTCATCGCTCATAATGCAACCATGGCTTGATAACTATTAAAATGACGGGTCTGTGCCCCTTGTTATGCCTGCTAGGCACCCTGCTGTGCCAAGTTACTGGAGGTGCCGGAAATGGACTTGCGATCTATGGGTTCAATAATTTTCACCGCTAGGGCTTCGTTGGAGACCCCCAGTTGCCCACGAAATATGGGGGTTTCGTTGGCCTGCAAGATAAAGCTTTGCGGCATGTCCACCGGAATCACGTCACCAACCTTTAATGCCGCCACCTCTCGCAAGGAGATTTCTCGCTCACAGATAGTGCCGTGCACGGGAACTTTGGCGTTCTGTATATCCTCTTGCAAAGATTGCACCCAACGCTCGTCCACTTCGTCTATGTCGCTTTGCACCCCGGCATCCAGCACCTCACGAATGGGCTCTATCATGGAATACGGCATGGCCACATGCAGGTCGCCGCCGCCGCCGTCCAGTTCGATGTGGAACGAACTCACCACCACCACCTCACTGGGGCTGACCACATTGGCCATGGCCGGGTTCACCTCCGAGCCATAGTATTCAAACTCTAGATCCATCACCGCGTGCCAGGCTTCCTTCATGTCGGTAAAGACCTGGCTCAACACCACCTGCACCACCCGTAATTCGGTGGGGGTAAATTCTCGTCCCTCGATCTTGGCGTGGCGACCGTCGCCGCCAAAGAAATTGTCCACCAATTTAAACACCAGTTTGGCATCCATGATGAATAAGGCGGTGCCGCGCAGCGGACGTACTTTCACGAGGTTTAACGAGGTGGGCACATAGAGAGTGTGGATGTATTCGCCAAATTTCATGATTTGAATGCCGCCGCTGGCCACATCGGCAGAACGGCGTAAGAAATTAAACATGCTGATGCGGGTGTAGCGGGCAAAGCGTTCGTTGATCATCTCGAGGGTGGGCATGCGCCCGCGTACGATACGGTCTTGACTGGAAAGGTCATAGGATTTGACGCCAGAGCCACCTTCCGGCTCCTCCTCTTCGATGTCGCCATCGTCCACTCCATGCAGCAGAGCATCGATCTCATCTTGGCTTAATAAGTCTTGCACACCTACCCCTATTTGAAGCGACCGTTTTTCAGCCTAAACCAAAACTGTCATCTTATTTTTATTGGATCACAAAGTTGGTAAACAAGATCTGCTCCACACCACTATCTATACCGGTTTCTTGCGTAATAAGACGATTGACTTCCACCGTTAGGTTTTCCCGAATACTGGTGCGACCCTCGGCGGTGCGTAAGACTTTAAAATCCTGGGTGCTCAACAAGTTAATAATAGCGCTGCGTATCATGGGGCTGTGAGTGTCCATGGCGGCGGCTACGCGGGCATCGCGGGTCAGGGCCTCCATGTGAATTTGCAAATAGCGTTGGCGATTGGCAACCTGGTAATTGATGATAAATTGCGGTTTAAACTTAATGTAAGTAGCAGGCCCCTTGCTGGCTGCCATCGGCTCCTCAATCGCTGCGCCGGCCTCTTCGACTGCCGGATCGGCTTCGTCACCGCCCATTAAAAATAGCGCCACGCCCACGCCTATGCCCACCAGCAAGACCACCGCCACGATGATGATGATGAGTTTTTTGTTACCGCCACCCGAGCTGTCTAGCTCGTCTGCATCCAGCTGCAATTCTTTTTCGTCGGCCATACGTCACCTTTTTGATTCCTAAATTAGGTTTAGCAAGCCCTATGCCACGCAGAGAGCTTGCAGTTGGCACCCACTTTTAAAAAGGGGCGTTAGCATAAGTGTAGACAAAAGAGACGTGGCTAGCGCTTATGCAAAATAATCCACCAGCGAGTCCGATTGCAGCTCGGAGCCCATGGCTTGCTCGCGCTCACCTTCGGCCGCCATCTCCGACTGTGGGCCTTGCTGAGCAGATTCCCCCTGCTCTTGGCCGCCAGCCGTCTGTTGGCGGGATTGATCGGATACATTCACATCACTCAGATTAAGGCCCTGCGCCTCCATCATCTCTTTAAGCCTTGGGGACTGGGCTTCCAACGCCTCACGCACCTGCTGGTTGCCACTGCTGAAGGCCACCGTCATCTGATCATTTTGAATTTTTATCTTCACCTCCAGCGCCCCCAGTTCCGGCGGGTCTAGCTGTATGCGCGCACTCTGCACGCTCTCGCTGTTCATGATGCCGATGCGCTTGGCGATCTGTTCACTCCACTGGGGGTTGCTGGGGGGCACGTCCAGCTTAAATTGCCCAGCTGAGGCGACGGCACTGGCCAGCGGGGTTTTCTGGCTCGTGGGCTCAGCAGCCATAATGTCTTTGCTGATGGTGCTGCTGCCTAGCTGGCTTAAATCGGCACCCACGGTTGGCAGCGGCTCGCTCGGCAACGCCTGCGGAGGCAGAGTGAAAGGCTCGGGCAGCAGGCTGGCCTTGGCGGTGAGCGTAATGGGCTTCTCATGGAGGCTTGGCATGGCCTGTTCGCCATGCAGCCCATTATTCAACCATTCATCCGCCACCGGGCCACTCTCGCGCAGCACCGCCGTCAGGGGCTTGCCTGGCTGTGTGATGCCCGCCACGGCGGGAGGGTTGGCGGCGAGGATTTGCTGGCTCACTGGGCTGGCATCAAGAGGGCTCGTGCCGAGGGGAAGCGGCGCGGCAACCTGCTGAGCCTGTGCCCCGCCGGGTAAAGGAGCACCCGCCAGCGCGGCCTCCCCAGCCTGGGATTGTGCCCCATCAAGAGACCTTGCTGGCGGCGTGAGTTTGTCGCTCAAGGCACGCTGCTGCCGTATGCCCTGCAAATCCAACTGCGCGCTGACCACGGGTTCGTTATTTAAGGGTGACAGCGCCGCCCAGGCAGCCAACGCAGGATCGCTAGCAGCTGGATCTTGCTGAGGGGCAAGCGTCTCCGCCAGCGCATTCTGGGTCGGCACTATGGCGGCAAACTCTTGCCCCACGCTTAACACCGGCACTTGCAACTGAGCCTCTAGGGTTTGTGAAAACGAAGCGCCAGCCGCTTCTTCCGCCGTTGGGCTCTCGACCCCTGCGGTGGGGCTAAGTGCTTGAGTCGCCGTGTTTTTTTGTGAGGACAGCGCACTCGATGGGGGGCTTCCCTGGGCACCGCTGGCTGGCTGGCTGGCTATGGGTAAGGTAAAGAAAGGCATACTGGGCATGGCGAGTCGACTCATTACAATGGAACCTAATCCTTAATTGCAATGCTTGGGCCATTATTAAGGCAGGCTTACAGCAATCCCAGCAGGGCCTCCTTGACCCGCTGAAATTCGTCGGAAAGCTCACTAAACGCCCCCGACATTGGGCTTAAATTACCGCTGCGCGCCTGATCCTCTAGGGCCTTAAAGAGGCCCGCTAAGGCTTCGGCACAGATGTTGGCGCTGGCCCCTTTTAAGGCGTGGGCGAGTTCGACACATAGGGGGGCATCGCCGCTGTCTATGGCGGCCCGCAGGCGAGTGATTTTATCTTCGCTATCGCTGAGATAAGTGTCAATTAGATCGGCAAAGGCGTCTTCCATGAGGTCTTTAAGCTCGCTGATTTGCGGCATATTTAAAGGCGCCATGTTCACTCCTCCAACCCCTTGGTCTGCCACGATAGGGTAACCTTCACTATGTTGCCCGCGCCCAAGTACTCTAGGCTGTCACAGATACTGGTGATGAGCGGTATGCCGCGGCCGCTGTAACCCTCGCCACCCAGTGGCTTAACCTGCTTGGCCGCAAAGTCAAAGCCATCGCCGCTGTCGGTGACGATGAGGGTAAGCAAACCGCCGCCTGAGGTGGGACGGTGGTCAATATCAAACATCACCCAGCCATCGGCCATGGCTTTCAGCGCCTGCTCCCGTTGCGCATAATATTCGGCAAAGCCGTGTGCGTCTTTTTTTAAGTCCGAACTCAAACCCAATACACCGTGCTCGAAGGCGTTGGAGAATAACTCCGACATGAGCGTATAGAGCTGGCCGCTCAAGCCGTGCAGGGCGGGTACATCGCTAAGGATACCCAACATCATGGGCAAGGCATTGAAGGTTTTAAGGGTCTCGCCGCGCAGGGTGTAGCGCATGTTCCAGTCGGTGGGGCCGGTGATCATGCCGCTCGACATGTCTATGTCGACTTCTCCCACATCGGCCTCCGGCACCATCTTTACCTCCAGTAAAGTCGTGTCATCATCCTTGCCCGAGTCGCCGGTGAATTTGTTAACCTCATGCACGATATCATCGAATACTTGTTGCTGATCTTGGTTGCGCTGGAAGATATCCATGAGGCGGGTCTCGCCGAACAGCTCCCCCTCATCGTTGCGGGACTCTATGATGCCATCGGACCACATAAACAAACGGTCTTCGCGGCGTAGGCTAAACCTTTGGGTTTGCGTATCAAAACTCTGACTGGACAAGACCCCCAAGGGCAGGTGAGTAGAGGCAATTTGCTCCACCTGCCCGCTGTCGTGACGCAGCAGATAAAAGTCAGGTAAGCCTCCCATCCACATCTCAATTTGTTGCTTGCGAAAACTCAGGTTCACCATGCACACGCAGCAAAAATAACCGATGGGCAATATTTTTTTAAGCTTGCTGTTTATTTCTCTCAGGATGGCATCCATCAAGAAACCCTTGGCGGTCATGCCATAAAAGATTTCGGCCAAGGGCATGGCACCGATGGCGGCTGGCAAGCCATGGCCGGTAAAGTCACCCAGTAGGATATGCATGCTGCCCGAGGGTTTACGCGCCGCCAGCAAGACATCGCCGTTAAACACCGAAAAAGGCGAGAGCATGTACCTGATGTTGGGCAGGTTAAGGCAACCGCTGTGGGTCACGTTGTCATAAACCGCGCGGGCCACCTCTTGCTCGTGCACCATGTGGTCGTTGTGCTCGCTGATGAGATCGCGCTGCTGTTGCAATGTATTGTGCATCTTAGACATGCGCGAGAAGGCGTTGATCTTGGCTTGCAGGATGATTTTGTTATAAGGCTTAGTGAGAAAGTCGTCGCCGCCGCTGTCGAGGCACTTTGCTAAGTCGGTGGCATCTTGTAGGGAAGTGAGGAAGATGATGGGCACCATGTCTTCCCCGGCCGAGGACTTAATCTGCAACGCGGCCTCTTGCCCGTTCATGTTGGGCATCATCACATCTAACAGTATAATATCGGGTTTTTCGCTAAGGTACTGAGCAACCGCCTGCACACCGTCTTCGGCGACGCACACTCTGTGGCCCATTTTTTTTACGATGGCAGCCAGAATTAAACGATCGGACTTATTATCATCCGCGATTAAAATATTCAGTGGCACGTCAACCATGAATGCTCACCCAGTGTCGCTACTCTATGGTGAAGAGTTGCTCGAAGTTAGAGATGGTGAGAATTTTTTTAACATCCTGGTTACATTGAGTGATGCGCACGTTGGCGCTGTCACCACCGGCGTGATCGCGCAACAACAACAGCATGCCCAGCGCCGAGCTGTCTAGGTAGGTGGCGCGGCTCATGTCGATGACGTAGTTTTTCACGCCCTCTTCGGTTTTCTCGTAGGCATCTCGAAACTCTTGGTGGGCACTAAAGTCGAAGCGCCCCTCCACCTGTACGGTGAGTTCATTACCATTCACTGATGTCGCAATTGCCATGTATTTACCCCTATTGCTTATCCCTGCATTTAACTAATTTGAGCATAGTCCAAAAATAGGCAGTTGCTAGCGTTAAGCGCCAACTGAATAAATTATTTGCGCTTCAGGTGACTCACGATGTGCCCGGCAATATTTTGCAGGGGCAGTATCTTGTCCCCCGCCCCCAGCTGTGCCGCCGCCCCCGGCATGCCCCACACCACCGAGGTACTTTCATCTTGAATCACGGTATGGCAGCCGGCGCTTTTCATCTCTAGCATGGCACTGGCACCGTCGGCCCCCATGCCGGTGAGCATGACTCCAATGGTGATATTCGCGCAATGCTCGGTGACCGAATTAAACAATACCTCCACCGAGGGTATGTGCAAATTGACGCGCTCTCCTGCATAAACATGACAATACAACAGACCGCCTTTCTTCATCACCGCTAAATGTTTGTCCCCGGGGGCAATATAAACATGGCCAGCCATGAGTTTGTCGCCATCGCGCGCCTCGGTGACCTCCATGGGTACGAGACCGTTGAGACGCTTGGCAAACGAGGCACTGAACACCGGCGGTATGTGTTGAGTCACCACCATGGGGGGGCAGTCGGCGGGCATCATCAATAACAGCTCACGAATGGCCTCGGTGCCGCCGGTGCTGGCCCCCACCGCCACCAGCTTGTTGGTGACCTTGCCCATGCGGGCCGCGGGTTTGACCACCAGAGGCGCGCGGTTGGCCTGTTGTTCGAGGCGGGAAATGTTGGCCACCGAGGCCATCTTAACCTTGGCGATGATCTCCTCGGCGTAAGCTGCCAACAGCTCGGGTTGGTCGGCACTGGGTTTGCCAACATAATCCACCGCGCCATACTCCATGGCTTGCAGGGTGGCCGGTGCGCCCTTTTGCGTAAGAGTAGAGATCATCACCACCGGCATGGGTTTAAGGCGCATGATATTTTTTAGGAAGGTGATGCCATCCATCTTGGGCATTTCTATGTCGAGGGTGATCACATCCGGGTTGAGCTGCTTGATCTTATCGCGCGCGATAAACGGGTCTTCTGCGGTGCCGATCACCTCGATGCCCGATGCCCGCTCAAAAATTTCACTCAGCACCTTACGGATTAATATGGAGTCATCCACTATCAATACTTTAATCATTTATGTTCCTCCTTGATGCTGGTCGGTACCAGGACAGTTTATCGACCACAGGGTAGCCTCGTACGAGGGCAGCCCCTGCCCGATTCTTGTGGCAGCCCCGATTCTTGTAACAGCCTCTAAACACCGCTCAATCAAACAATTCAATGTCACTGCTGTCATCTTTATGCTCGGTAATGTCTTTCATGTAACCGCGCTCGCGGTTCACGATGGTATCGTTGCGCGTGGTGGTGATGCGTCGCACTTTCACCGCGCCGGTGTCGGGAAAGAACAAGACCTTACGGGAAAAAACGTCTCCCACATCGGCCACCTTAATGGGCAAGCCTTCCTGGCGTAGATAATCGTATACGAATAAAATGTTACGCTGACCGATGTCGGTCATTTGCGCCAACACTTGGCCGCCGCCAAACAGCTTTACTTCCAAGTTTTGCTTACGCGCCCCGAGGCCATAGAGGGTATTGAGCAGATGCTCCATGGCATAGTTACCATAACGGGTGGCCGCCGAGTTAGCATCGCTGCCCCATTGCTTGGTGCTGTGCTGGGTCTGTTCGGGCAGCATAAAATGATTCATGCCGCCGATGCCCAGCCTCACATCGCGTACACAGGCGCTGATGCACGAGCCCAAAACGGTGGCGATCATCTCGCCGTGGGAGGTGACGTAAAATTCACCGGGGAGAATTTTCGCCGCCCAGGTATCTAGGGTCTTATCAAAATAACGATTTACATGGCCAAAGCCTTCTTCCATGGGCGGCTGCATGCTGCTGGCATGCTGGTGGCCATGGGGTTTGCTCGCACTCTTGTTGAGCTTGCTCATGGTTTTTTCTTCTGATAAATGGTGCGCCCCTTGGAGACGAAGCGATCGCTGACGCCGTGTAAGGTCTCGCTATGGCCGATGAATAGATAGCCTCCCTCGTTGAGCTGGTCGGCGAGGCGCGCGAACAATTCTTTTTGCGTTTCCTTGTTGAAATAAATCACCACGTTGCGACAAAAAATCACATCAAACTTGTTTTTAATGGGCCAGGGGCCCAGCAGGTTTAAGCGGTTAAATTGCACTAGCTCCCGCAACCCTTCTTTTACCTGGCCCATGTCGGAATTTTTTTTGTATTTAAAAGACGACAGATAGTCTTTAGGTAACTGCTCTATGTCTTCTAGCGGGTAAATCCCGGCACGGGCTTTCTTGAGCACATCGCTGTCTAGGTCGGTGGCGAGAATTTTGACGTTAAATTGACTCAGCGGCATGTGTTTGCTGAGGGTAATGGCGATGCTATAGGGTTCGGGGCCGGTGCTACAGGCCGACGACCAGATGCGAATGGGCCGGTGCCTGCCCTCTTTCTTCCAATAAGGAATAACCTCCTTGGCCAAGAACTCGAAGTGGTGAGACTCCCGAAAAAACGAGGTTAAATTGGTGGTGATGGCATTTAAAAATTCGTTGGTCTCGCTATCTGGATGGCCATCGAGGTATTCACAATACTGCGTGAAGTTCTCGAGGTTTAACTTGCGTATTCGCCGCGCGATGCGGCTGTATACTAGGTCTTTTTTATGATCACCCAGCACGATGCCGCTGATGTCATAGGCCTTGGCGGCAAGGATATTAAACGCCTTGTCGTCCATGGGGAATTCCTTGCCTGTGTAATCCATAATTGCCTGCGGCCTAGGTTATTGGTAATTGGATATTGGCTATGGTCGGCCACGGGGTGGCCTCGTACGAGGGCAGCCCCTGCCCGAATC
>CAJXIK010000069.1 GCA_913054445.1 uncultured Bermanella sp. | reverse complement strand
CCTTTCTATGATTTAAAAACAGAACAGGTTACCTCGACACTTTTTTCTGTGGGCGCGGAATGGAAAATAAATACCCGCTTCAGTTTGGCTGGTAATTACATCCGAATTATTTCTCATCAGGGTGAGTCTGATGTAGAAGGTCCAAGCGTGATGTTAAAAGTGAGGCTCTAATAATATAGCGAGGGTGCTATCGGCGTTGTCACGAGCCGTTAATATACTTGTCATACTTGCCACTTAACATCCTGTCTAGTAAATAAACCGGACAGGGAACTCCATGAAAACTTCCAGTAACCCTTTACGCAATATCGCTTTATCATCCTCGCTTATCATCGGCCTTAGTGCTTGTGGCAGTGATAATAAATCGAGCAACGAACCCCCAGCAGATAGCGACATCCCCCGCTCCTCAGAAACCGCCGAGGTTATGTTGCGCGTAATGGAGACCACCGACCTTCATGCCAACGTCATGAATTATAATTATTATCGTGGCGGCACGGACGATTCCGTAGGCTTAGTTAAAACCGCCAGTTTAATAGAGCTTGCGCGCGCCGAAGTGGAAAATAGTGTGCTGGTGGATAACGGTGACCTCTTGCAGGGTAGTCCGCTTGGTGATTATGTAGCACAGGTAAAAGGGTTGGCCGAGAATGACGTACATCCTATCTACAAGGCGATGAATCAGCTCAATTACGATGCGGCTAATATAGGTAATCATGAATTTAATTTTGGCCTGCCATTCTTAAAGCAAGCCATAGACGATGCGAATTTCCCCTATACCTCTGCCAACGTATTCTTTGATGATCACGACGACGATGATAGTAATGACATCCCTTATTTCCCCCCGTATTTACTGCAAGATAAGCTGCTATTAGATGCCGAAGGCCATGCTCATCAATTAACCATTGGTTACATTGGTTTTGTGCCCCCACAGGTTATGCAGTGGGATAAGAGTAACCTAGAGAGCCGCGTAAAAGCCAAAGACATAGTGGAGATGGCCAATCATTATGTGCCACAGATGAAAGCAGAAGGTGCCGATATTATCATCGCCATTCCCCACTCGGGGTTGGTGGCCAGTGAACGTTTAGGGGGGGATGAAAATGCCAGCTACTACTTGTCTCTGGTAGAGGGGATCGATGCCATCATGTTTGGCCATGCCCACCGAAATTTCCCCGGCCATGCCAGTTACGATGGTTTAGAAGGGGTCGATAACGTGAAAGGCACCATCAATGGAGTGGCGGCGGTGATGCCTGGATATTGGGGGAAATTCCTTGGCTATATCGACTTAACCTTACAAAAAAGCGCCGATGATACTTGGTCGGTGATCGATAGCCGTTCGGTTCTAAAGCCTATATCGCTGTCAAACCCAGATCGCTCGGTTACTTCCTTGGTCGAGTCGCACGCTGGCATTGCGGCGGCCGTTAAAGATGATCATGAGCGGGTAAGTGCTTGGGTGAGTGAACCTTTTGCAAGAATTTCTCAGCCCATTAATAGTTTCTTTGCCCTCGTGCAAGATGACCCTTCTATTCAGGTGGTGACGGATGCACAGTCTTGGTATGCGCAAAATATTGTGCGCGGCAGTGAACTTGAAGCGCTGCCGATTCTTTCCGTGGGTGCTCCGTTTCGAGCGGGTCGCGGCGGTATCGATGACTTCACCGATCTCGCTGCGGGCGATGTATCCTATGGCAATGTGGCCGACCTATATATTTACCCGAATACGTTAAAAGTACTGAAACTAACGGGTGAAGAGGTAAAGCAATGGCTCGAGATGTCGGCGGGACAATTTAATACCATTACCCTGGGTAGCCAAGATATGGCTCTCATAAACAAAGATTTCCCCAGCTATAACTTCGATGTGATTGATGGCATAGACTATGAGATTGATGTGAGTCAGCAGCCTCGTTACGACACAGCAGGAAACGTATTAAATGTTAACAGCAGCCGTATTAAAAAGCTGACGTTCCAGGGGCAGGCCATCAATCTTTCCCAGCAGTTTCTCGTGGTTTCTAATAATTACCGGGCAGCGGGTGGAGGTCACTTTCCGGGTATTAGCGATGAAAAAATTGTGATAGATGCACCCAATGAGAATCGTCAAACGGTGGCCGATTACTTAACCTTCATGACCGAGAAAAACCCAGCAACCGGCTTTGATCCTTCGGCGGACGGAAACTGGTCATTCACCCCGCTGGCGAATACCCGTGTGCTGTTTAATGGTTCGAGCAAAGAGGCAGCTCAGACCTTTGCCGAGCAGAATCCAGCGCTTATATATTCCCATGTAGATGATGATGGCTATGGGGTGTATCACGTTGACTTAGGCCTTTAGCCTACTTTAATGCGGGCGCGTCACTGTCATCAAGATGTCACTGCACGGTCACCGCAGTGACATGCACACTTTTTAACCTATGGTTGCTGTTAACTCTCTTAAAGGATCTAACAATGACTGTTAAAAAGAATGTAGTAACCGCAATTGGACTGGGGCTGGTGAGCTTGAGTTGCTTCTCTTCTGCTGGTGATTATCAATGGAATGCGAATGCAGCGATTAAGTCACCTACGATGCAAGCCAGTAATGGTAAAACGGTACTGTTTGATGTTTCTCATGGGGGAACGGAAGGCAATGCCGATTGGGTCATCGATGGTGGCTTTTCAGACTTTGCCGATGCGTTGGTCTTAGAAGGTTACCGAGTCGAAGAGTATCGTGGTATCGACCTTAATAACGACGGTTTGATTCTTTACTCCGATGATCTAAATACGCCCAGCAACACGTCAGCAAGCAACGAAGCGATTATCACTTATGGGGCCATTGAACATGCAGATGTGTTGGTATTGGCAGAAACCAATCGTCCCTTTACGATCAGTGAATATCAAGCATTAGAGCAGTTTGTGGCGGCCGGTAAAGGTATATACTTTATTGGCGATCATTATAATGCCGATCGAAATTTAAATACCTGGGATGCCACCGAAGTATTTAATGGCTATAACCGTTCGACGCTGGCGAAATATAACTACTCGGGTGAATACGGTGATTTACGTAACCCAGGTAGCGGTCAAGGCTGGCTGGCAGACAACTTCGGTATTCGCTTTCGCTTTAATGCACTGGACTATTTAGCTGGGGTGAGTGATGTTGCCGATGCCGTGCACAGCGAAGGCATTACGCAAGGGGTTGAGCCTATATTGATGGCGGCGGGTGCCACTCTCGCCATTACCGACCCAACAAGAGCCAAAGGCTTAGTGTATTTATCTGAGCAGGACGGTGCCACACCTTGGAAGTATGCCATCGATAGCGGCTTGTATTTTGGAGGTCGTGATGAGGGGCCGTATGTTGCCATCGCCAAGTCAGGTTTAGGTAAGGCGGCGTTTATTGGTGATTCATCGCCCATTGAAGATGCGACGCCTAAATACCGCCGACAAGATAGCGGCTCCATCAAAAAAACCTATCCAGGTTGGACCGACCCAGGTGATGCTGCCACTTTAAGTATCAATATTATTAACTGGCTGGCCACTCCAGAAAGCTATACTAAATTTGACAATAATAATGGGCATAGCGCCGGAGAAATAACGCCGTATGCGAAAGCGGCGGCTGAGATGGATGACCCAGATAATGGCAATCCCTGGAGCACCCCGAGTAACGGTTACAACCCTTGGGATCCATCGACGTTTGCCAATGGTGCGTTTGCTGCGCCCTCTGCTGTGAATGGTGGTAACGACTCACCGCTTGATCCTACTCCTACAGATCCACCAACAGCGCCTGTAGCGGCCTTAAGTGTTACGGAGGCCTTGGCCAGTCATAACGGCACCCCTTTGCAACTAGTGGGTACGGTAACCGAAGCTATAAATGGTATTTATGCTTTACAGATAAACGATCTGCAAGCACCCGATGACTCTATTTTTATTAAACTGGAATACCAATTTAGAGAGGAATTTAGCCCACAATTAAATCCAAGCATAGTGGGTGAAACTATTTTAGTGACAGGGGTTAAGAATGACTATATGTCTCAGCCTGGTGTTATAAATGTCTCTGCCATTGAGGTTGTGGCCGCTGCGCTTAGTGTGAACCAAGCTCTAAGTCTTGCCGATGGCACTGTCGTGACTGTCGAAGGAGTGGTGAATGCTGAGCTAAATGGTATTTATGCTTTGCTGTTAAATGATATTAATGATGCGAGCCTGCGCATAAATATTAAATTAGAGAGCCATCAGCGTGCACAGTTTAGCCCGCTGCTTAACCCAAATATATTGCAACATAAGATTAAAATTACTGGCATGCGCAGCGCTTATATGTCGCAGCCTGGCGTACGTGATGTGAGTGAGATTATTGATCTTGGTTTAGCTCACAGTGAAGCACCGGGATGTGACGATGACACATTATACTCTTCAGTGTCCGAGGCTTTAGATGCCACCTCTGGCACGTCATTGACGCTGAATGGTTTTGTGGTGGGAGCGGTAAATGGTATTTATGGCCTGTTATTGCAGGATATAAATGACGGCAGCAAACAGATTAATGTGAAATTAGACGCTGAGTTCAGGGATCAGTTTAACCCCCAGCTGAACCCTTCGATCATAGGGGCGCAGATAATGATTTCTGGTAAGAGAGATTCCTACATGGGGCAGCCAGCTATTCGTTACCTAGAGAGCATTGAGCGGATAAATTAAGGGGGTTACCTGATGTCGTGTGTGGGCATCAAGCACTTACCTTATATCTGTAAATCAAGGCCATGATCGAGGCAGTGTTGTTGCTGACGTTTAGCGTTTTTACATTCGTGTTTTGTGCGATGAATTTTAGGCGGGATATAAACAGAAAGAAGATGTGAATTATGAGGATGGCAAGCAGGGCTAGTATCACAACGGTTTTTATAGCCCACGCCATCTTCACTATCTATGTTTGCTCTTACTCAAGAAAAGCCGTCAAGCCCCACTTAGCGGCTAAACCCCAAGTGAATTAACTTACTCAACACAGGGTCAGACTCGTGGTCGCCTATATCTGCAAAATCGGTGGCTTGATAGTGATCCCTTGCATTAAAAAAATCAGCGACGAGATCGGCATCATAATTAACCGACTGCAACAGCCACTCTTTGCTCATCTTGGCAGAGCTTATGCGGTAGCGACTGACGAGGTTTTTATTGGGCAGCCAACTAAGTTGGTGAAGAACGCCGTCTTTTTCTAGCTGATAATACTCGAGCAGATCACACGCGCGGCCCTTGCTGGTGACAAGATCCATCGCCTTAATTAATTGGCTGCTGATCAGCTGAAACTTCTTTTGCCAATGTGCCTGGCTGCTATCTTGTGGGCTTTGTGTCTCAAACTCGATGGCGCGTAGCTCTTGCTCAAAATACTGAGTTTGGGTCAGGCGGCCATCATGGCTGCGCGTCCATTGTTGGCTGAGAGACTTAAGCGGGTATTGGTGGGCGACCTTCTGTGACGTGCGCCATAGGGTGAAATCTTGCCGACTTTGTTGGCCCGTTGGTTGGCGTGTTTCTATGCTGTATTGAACCTTTGCGGCCTTTTGCAGGGGCTGGCAGATATTCCCTAAAGATGCGTGTGCCTGCATGGTAAAAGACGCTAGCACGAAGCCGATTAAGCTGAGTTTTTTCATGTGTTTCTCCGCCATAAATACTGGCCTAAATGATGTTTGTCATCCGCCAACAGACAACATGCCGTTGGCGGATTACCTACTTTAAGACGTGTGCTCTAAGGAGTGTGCTCTAAGGTGTGTTCGCCAATGCCCGCTCGGCCTTGTTGGTGAGGTCAGCGGCCCGCTCCATGATGTGAAACAGGATGTTTTGCTCGTGGGTGCCGCTCACTAAGTGCGCGCCCGGGCCGCTGGCATAGATAGCAACGTCTTCACCGGCGTGGGTTTCTGCGCTGCTAGGAACATGGCTCTCTTGATGAAAGCCCGCCTCGGCGGTGTTTATGCCGCTGAGGTCAGCCCGCTCGCTGACGATGGCGGCACCGTACGCGGCGTCGGCATTGGTTTCAGCGCCGAGGTCTTTGAAGCCTCGGCCATTGGTGTAGCCCAGCGTCGTGTACGGCAGATCATCTTTGGCCAGTGCCGGTTCGGTTTCCCCCACGCTCACCAGCTTGCCTAAGATGTCGTTGCCGCGCTTAGGGTAACCGGCGATGGTGAACACATGGCTGTGATCGGCGGTGACGATGATTAGGGTTTCCTCTGGGTTGGTGGCGTCCATGGCCGCCTGTACCGCCTTAGCAAGCTCGATGGTTTCACCTAAGGCGTTGTAGGCGTTGCCCGCGTGGTGGGCGTGATCGATGCGCCCAGATTCCACCGTTAAGAAGAAGCCTTTTTCGTTGTTGTCTAAAATATTTATGGCCTTTGTGGTCATCTGCGTTAAGGAGGGCTCCCCTAAAATATCGTTGCCGCGATCGGCCTCGTACAGCATGTGCGACTCGTTAAACAAGCCAAACACGGGTTGATCACTGTTAACGTCAATGGCGTCGAAGGCACTTTGGTCGTGTACTAGCCTGCCCTGTGGGTAGTGTGTGCGCCATAGGCTGAGTAAATCTTGGCCGTCGCCGCGATCACCTTCGGCCCCGTTGGCGGCGTCTTTTTCCACGTTGTACTGTGCATCTTTAGGCAAGAAGTGACGGCGGCCACCCCCCATGACCACCTCTATGCCGTTCACGTCTAGGCCCGGATAGCGCGCCTCGAGGTTGCCTTCAAAATTGACCAGCTGCGAGGCGATGTCAACACAGCCACCGCTGACGCCGCTCATGTCCGAATCATCCTCCCAGTTGCGGTTGGCCGATTTGGCATAGGCGGCGGCAGGGGTGGCGTGGGTGATGCGCGCGGTGGAGATCACGCCGGTGGATAAACCGGCCATCTCGGCCAGCTCTAGGGCGCTGACCAGTTCTTTGCCCTGGGCCGAATCACACTCTGCATAGTTGGCCCCCTCATCTAAACCGATAACGCCCTTGTCGGTTTTTACGCCGCTCATCATGGCGGTCATAGTGCCGGCGGAGTCTGGGGTTTGCGCGTCTACGTTGTAAGTTTTGGCGAGACCCACAAACGGAAAGGTGTCGAAGCTGAGGTTATTTTCTTCCCCCAGCATGCCTTTTAATTGGCCGTCACGAATGCGTGCCGCGGTGACCGTGGAGGCCCCCATGCCATCGCCCACAAATAAAATAATATTCTTGGCCGCGCCGCGCAGTGTGTTGATGGCCTCGCTATTTAACTGCGCCTGTTGAACCGAGCGCGCCGAGTTTATGTACCAAGGGTTGTCGCGGCTGTTGAGCAGTGGGTCACCGCTAGCAGAGCTGCCATCGTCGCTGCCACAGGCGGTTAATCCCGCTACGCTTATGCACACTGCCAGTGTTTTTAAATTCATCATGATGATCTCCTGATTATTTGCTGTTGAGGCCAAGTGCATTTTTAATGATGTGAAAGACGTTGCTTTGTTCCATAACCCCTTGGGCGAGGTGCGCGCCGGGGCCGTTGGCGTGCAGGGTGATGTCTTCCCCGGCGTGGGTTTCAGAGCCGAGGGGCACAGTGGCCTCTTGGTGAAAGCCAGGAGCCTGAGTGTTCACCGAGGTTAAATCGGCACGGCCAACATGGTGGCCGTGTTCGGCGCTGTGGCCATAGCCTGCATCGGCGTTGGTTTGCTCGGCTAAGTCCATGAAGCCCAGGCCGTTGGCGTACCCCAGGGTGGTGTAAGGCTGCCCATCGGCGGCCAGCTGTGGCTCGGTTTGCCCCACCGAGATGACTTTGCCCAAGATAGGATTGCCGCGTTTGGGATAGCCTGCCATGGTCATCACATGGCTGTGATCGGCGGTGACCAAGATTAAGGTCTCGGCGGGGTTGGTGTTGTCGAGGGCAATTTGCACCGCCCTCGACAGCTCTATGGTGTCTTCCAAGGCGTTGTAGGCATTACCAGCATGATGGCCGTGGTCGATGCGACCGGCCTCCACCGTGAGGAAAAATCCGTTTTCATTATGGGCCAGCACCTCGATGGCTTTTTGGGTCATGGCCGACAATGAGGGTTCGCCGCCAATGTCGTTACCACGGTCTGCCTCGTAGCGCATGTGGGACTCGTTAAACAGGGCAAAAACCGGCGCGCCGTTGCGCGTATCTAGGGCATCGAAATCGGCCTGATTGCTTAAGAAGCGTCCCTGCGTATAGTGCGCTTGCCACTCGTTAATAAGGTGGCGGCCATCGCTGCGATCTCCCTCTGGGCTTTCGCTGAGCGCTTTTTCTAAATTATATTGTGCGTCCTTCGGCATGAAATGACGACGCCCGCCCCCCATCACCACATCGATGCCATCCACATCTATGCCCGGGTAGCGCGCCTCTAGGTTGGCTTCAAAATTCACCAGCTGCGAGGCGATGTCCTCACAATCTTGACCGCCGCTCACACCCGCCATATCCGAGATGTCTTCCCAGTTACGGTTGGCCGACTTGGCGTAGGTGGCGGCGGGGGTGGCGTGGGTGATGCGCGCGGTGGAAATGACGCCACTGGCCAAACCGGCGATCTCGGCCAGCTCGAGGGCGGTCACCACCTCGTTACCCTGGGCCGATTGGCAGTCGCCGTAGTTGGCATCTTCGTTTAAGCCGATGATGCCCTTATCGGTTTTTATGCCAGAGACCATAGCCGTCATGGTGCCTGCCGAATCTGGCGTCTGCGCATCCACGTTGTAGGTCTTGACGAGGGCGCTATGGGGAAAATGCTCAAAGCTGAGCAAGCCTTCTTCACCGCTGTGGCCATTGTTTTGCCCTTGCAAAATCCGCGCGGCGGTAAGGGTAGAGATGCCCATGCCATCCCCCACAAAGAGGATGACGTTCTTGGCGCGCTGAGTATTTTTTTGTGACGCCTTATCAGCCATGCTGGCTTGTGCGTCTGTGAACCAAGGGTTAGACAACTGGTGTGCGGGAATGACGCCCGCATTCACCGTGGAAGTGGCTGCAAGTGCGACGGCCAAGGCGAGGGTGCTTGCTAGCGAAATCGGTTTTATTTTCATGTGTGACTCCCAAATGTGTTTAAAAAACGCCAGAATGGATTGAGTTTTCCGTAGGTGACAAAGAAGAAAATAAACGGAGGGTGTGACAGGGGGGTGACAGCTAGCGGTTGCCTAAATTTCCACAATAACCGATGCACTAATAAACTGTG
>CAJXIK010000068.1 GCA_913054445.1 uncultured Bermanella sp. | reverse complement strand
GCCACCTCCAGACGAATGGTGACATCGGCGGTGCCGTCATCCTGACTTACGGTATTCATGGCCAGCACATTCACCTCTTCGTTGGCCAGCGTGATGGTGATGTCTTTCAACAAACCACGACGATCATAGGCCTTAATAAACAGCTCCAAGGGGTACATATTGGCAGGATTCTCTCCCCAGCTCACTTGGGTAATACGGTTACCGTGATCTTGCATCAGGTTAAGCACGTTACTGCAATCGGATTTATGCACGCTCACCCCACGCCCTTGGGTGATATAACCCACAATGGCATCACCCGGCAGCGGCTGGCAACAGGGTGCTAAGGTACTTAATAGCTTGCCCACACCATTGATGAAAACATCGCTGCCATCCACAATTCTGGCCTGAGCCGAGGGTAACAAACTTAATTGGTCGCTGTGCTTTGGCTGGGGTTCGATGTGTTTTTGCAAATAACTGATGATGTGACCAATGCGCGTGCCGCCCGCGCCCAAAGAGGCATGAAGGTCGTCCACGGACTTAAAGCCCAGGTCTTTGGCCATTGCTTGCGGGTTCTCATTTAACAGCCCCACTCGTTTCAGCTCGCTCACTAAGATGCCCTTACCATCTAGCACATTCTGTTCACGGGCCTGCCCCTTAAACCAAGCGGCCACCTTGGCCCGTGCCCGCGAGGTATTCACATAACCATTTTCCGGGTGCAACCAATCCCGTCGCGGTTCGGCATGATTGCTGGTGAGTATCTCTATTTGATCACCGGTCTTCACGAGGTAATTAAGCGGCACGATGCGGCCATTTGCCTTAGCACCGCGACACCTGTGGCCGATTTCGGTGTGCACCCGATAGGCAAAATCCACCGGCGTGGACTTGGGCTGCAAATCCACCACGTGGCCATCTGGGGTAAACACATAGATGCGGTCTGGGGTCACATCCTGACGCAACGACCCCATTAAATCACCGAGGTCGCCCACCTCCTCATGCCATTCCAGTACCTGCCGCAGCCAAGATATTTTTTCCTCGTAACCCGAGTCCTTACCGTTTACATCCGTGCCCTTATACAGCCAGTGGGCACAGACCCCTAGTTCGGCATCGTCGTGCATCTCAGGGGTGCGAATCTGCACCTCTAACACATTGCCTTGCGGCCCCACCACGGCAGTATGCAAGGAGCGATAGCCGTTCTCTTTGGGGTTCGCTATGTAGTCATCGAATTCGTGGGGGATGTGCTTCCAAAAAGTGTGCGCGATGCCCAGAACGGCATAACAATCTTTTAACTCGGGCACTAAGATGCGCACCGCACGAATATCGTAGACCTGCGAAAACTCAATGTTCTTGCGGCGCATCTTACGCCAGATGCTATAAATATGTTTGGCACGACCCTGAATATCACATTCTATGCCCGCCGCCTCGATGGCATTTCTTAAGGTGACCACCACCTTGTCTATGTATTGCTGACGATCGAGTCTTTTTTCGTCCAGTAAGGTGGCGATTTTTTTATAGGAGTCGGGTTCTAGGTAGCGGAAACTTAAGTCTTCTAGTTCCCACTTAATTTGACCTATGCCCAAGCGGTGCGCTAGGGGCGCATAAATATCAAATACCTCTCGCGCCACCTTCATGCGACGCTCGGGCTGCGCATTTTTCACCGCGCGAATGACGCTGGTACGTTCTGCCAGCTTGATAAGCGCCACCCGCACATCGTCGATCATGGCCACCAGCATCTTGCGCATGTGATCTACCTGCGCCTCGCTCTGCCCCAGCACTTTTAATTGGGAAGCCGACTGCGCCTGAGTGAGGGCCGCCATTTTCAAAACGCCGTCGATGAGCTGAGCCACCTCGGCACCAAATTGTTTCTTCACTAAGGCCAGCGTTAAGCGCCCCTCGCGCACCGGGCGATATACCACCGCCGCCACGATACTGGCTTGATCTAGGTGCAGCTCGGCCAAAACTTGAGTCATCTCCATGCCTATTTGCAAGCTGGAAATATCGGCGTTCCATTGGGCATGGTTGGCGATGGCGGCAGTTTCTACTGTTTGCGCCAAGAGACAGGCACGACGTACCTGCTCGACATCTTTAAGCTCTACCTGCTGTTCCAGCGAGGCAATCCAGGCCTCGATATCCACCGAACCATCACTAATGAGATGATCGTCACGTACTTTTACCATATTAAGATTCGTCTAATCCTTTATACATACCGCTCTTCCAATCCATACGCCGTGGTTCATCGGCATTATTCTTAAACACAATAAACCCCACTAATTCTTTACAAATAACGCCATGCTTTCCACATGCTTAGTCTGTGGAAACATGTCCATGACGCATATTTTTTCCAATTTAAAGCCGGCCGCCAATAACACTTTGGCATCCCGCACGAGAGAGCTTGGCTCACAGGCCACATATAAAATTCTGGCTGCTTGGGCACTGAGCCAAGGCATTAATTCTGCCGCCCCAGTTCTGGGGGGGTCGAGCAATATGGCGTCGGCCTGGGGCAGCTTCGGCAGCAATATTTCATCGGCCAGATTCAGCACGCAGGCCTCAACATTATCTCGCTGATTGAGGGCCGCGTTGTGACGGATTTGTTGCACCATGTCGGCGATGCCCTCCACCGCCACGACCTTGGCAAAGTCCTTTGCCATGGGCACACTAAAGTTACCGATACCGGCAAACAGGTCGAGCAAGGTTTCGTGAGGCTTGGCCGCCAGCCAACTGCGCGCCTGGGCCACCATCTTCTGATTTACCGCGTTATTGCCTTGAATGAAGTTCTTAACATTAAAGTGCAACTGGCTGCCCTCCACCTCATAACGCAAGGCACTCTCAGCTGATGATGCTAACGGCTCGGGCCACAAACAGGTTAAGCCTTCGTCATCCCCCTGTAAGAAGAGCTGGGTGCGATGTGCCTGCGCCCATTTCTTCAGTCTTTTAACGTCCTGCGCTTCCATTTTTTTAAGGTGGCGCACTACCACCACATCGGTGTCGTCGGCAGCGATGAGTTCCAGCTGAGTGATGCGTGACTTGGATACTAGCTGGCTAATTAAGAGCTGCAAGGGGGTGATTAATGCCGACAAACTTGGCTGTAATACCGGGCACTGAGTGATGGCGGCCAAGTGCTTGTTGGCTGCCTCGCGAAAGCCCACGATGATTTCATCCTGTTGCTTACGGTAGCGAACGCCCAGACGGGCACGACGGCGATAATGAAAGGGCTCACTTGCGATGGGCGCCTGCCAGGGGATGCCTGCAAGCTTCAATTGACGCGTGAGCTGCTCATGTAGATTTTGTTGCTTATAGCCCAGCTGTTTATCGCTGGCCAAGTGTTGCAGCTGGCAGGCACCACAGCGTTTAAAGTGCGGGCAAAATGGTGTCACGCGCTCGGCGCTCGGGCTGACAATCTCGATGAGCTGGCCGTGATTATAGTGACGCATGGCCTTGCTCACTTGCACCGTCACGGTTTCACTAGGCAGAGCACCCGCCACAAACATGACCTTGTCCTGGCTGTGACTGACACCCTGTGCCTCATGGCTCAGGGCATCAATCACCACCTCTGCAAGCGCCGTTTGAGGGGCCTGTGGACGCGAACCACGGGCCTTTTTGTTGTGCTTAACTATGCCCATTACTATCCAACTCCACTGCAAATTTATTGTGCCGAAGGCTCCCATAGGGTGATGGGACTGGCGACAATAAGATGGGGCCTAATATGGCCCCAACTGGCAGAATTTCAAGTGATATTTAGCCAAAATAGGCCTTATTAAGCGCCGCTGGGGTATTTATTGCTAGGGCAATCGCATTAAAATAAGCACAAGGGGCAATCTGTGGAGTCCGCCTGATCAAAGTTGGGTTTAGTGCTTTTTTAGGTCGCCGTGAACTCATCCATGAGGGCTTACCTCGGCATCCATGCCTCAAACACCCTAAAAAAGCACTAAACCCAACCTTGATCTAAACCCGCGTGACCGCGAAGTATCAATTATTGAAGGCATCGCAGGCTGTAAAGTTTGAGCTTGGAATGGTGGGGAGTGCAATGGTACGACTTTAATTTTAATGCGATTGCCCTGTATTTATTGCTGCTTAATCTTGATTGTAAATGCCGGTGGATAAATATCGATCACCGCGATCGCAGATGATGGTCACGATGACGGCGTTCTCTAGCTCCTCATTGAGCTGCAACGCCCCCGCCACCGCACCACCGGAACTGACACCGCAAAATATGCCCTCCTCACGGGCGAGCCTGCGCATGGTGGTTTCGGCCGCCTGCTGCTCTATGTCCAAGACACTATCCACCCGCTTGGCATCGTAAATACTGGGTAAATACGCCTCAGGCCAACGGCGAATGCCGGCAATAGAGGCCCCGTCTGCGGGCTGCAAGCCCACTATTTGAATCTGCGGGTTTTTTTCTTTAAGGAACATGCTGGTGCCCATGATCGTCCCCGTGGTGCCCATGGCACTCACGAAGTGCGTCACCTTACCCTGGGTATCCCGCCAGATTTCAGGGCCCGTGCCCTCGTAATGCGCTATGGGGTTATCGCCATTGGAAAACTGGTCCAGCACCACCCCCTTGCCCTCGGCTTGCATCTCTAGCGCTAGGTCGCGGGCGTATTCCATGCCCTGCTCTTTGGTGACCAAGATCAGCTGCGCACCGTAGGCCTCCATGGCCCAACGGCGCTCCATGCTGAGGTTGTCCGGCATGATTAACACCATGTTGTAACCCTTAATCGCCGCCACCATGGCCAGGGCAATGCCGGTGTTGCCACTGGTGGCTTCTATGAGGGTGTCTCCGGGTTGGATAGCGCCTTTTAATTCGGCGCGATTGATCATGCTCAAGGCGGGGCGATCCTTGACCGAGCCCGCCGGGTTATTGCCTTCTAGCTTCAGCAGTATGGTATTACTGGTATGAGTGCCCAAGCGCTGCAAACGCACCAGCGGGGTGCCACCCACGAAGTCGGCAATAGTGGGGAATTCCATCATATTTTCACTTTGTTATAACTAATTAATCCAATAATACCCGTTTCACTCGGGCATTAGTAATATCTAAAGGTCATTTCCATATAGCAAAAGCCATGAATGTGCGCTCGGTAGATTCCGCCTTGGCTTTTAATGCTAGAATGCTTCCTCACCCAGCCCATAAGCAGACTATGAATAAAGACCGTCGCAGCCAAAAACGTCTTTTGCTGATTATCCTGCTGCCCTGCCTGATCTGTGCGGCATTGCTGGCAGGCTACTTCAACTACCAGCAGCAGACCCTGCTCAAGCAACAGGATACGCAACAGGCGACGCTGCTCAGTCGGCAACTGGCCATGCACCTAGCGAGCCTAATTCAGCAGCAGGGTATTGAGCAAATTTCCCATGCCCTGCCCACTGCGAGCAGCCGCGCGTTACAAGACGCGCTGCATGTGTATTTAGACTTACCGCAATTGCGCAGCATGGCGTTGTTAACCCCCACGCAAGCGCCCATGGTACAAGTGGGGCCCAACATGCTACCGCCAATTTCTACGCGCGTGATCGAGCAACGGGTACACAGGTTTCGCAGCGCCAACAGTGTGCGCGTGCGGGCCCCCATTTTCGCCCCAACAGACACCCTCAACGTTCATATACTAGGTTGGCTCGAGCTAGAATTTAACACCGCCGCCAGTCAGGTGAGGCAGTACCAGGTTCTGCTCACGAGCCTATTGCTGGTGCTGGCCGTGTGCGGGTTGGCCCTCTACCTGGCCTATCGCGCCAGCCGCCGCATCATTCAACCACTGCAACAGGTGGCGGCCACATTGGAGCAGCTAGAAATGGGCAACCTAGATGCCCGCATTCAACTCACCGACCATGACGAGTTTAGTGGTCTAGCCCTAGGTATTAACTCCATGGCGGCGAGCCTGCATCGCGCTCAGAGGGAGCTGAAAAATAACATAGAGCAGGCCACGCAGGATTTAAAAGAAACGCTAGAGGCCATGGAAGTACAGAACATCGAACTAAACCTGGCCCGGCGCTCGGCACTGGAATCCAGCAATACTAAATCGAAATTCTTGGCCAACATGAGCCATGAGATTCGCACCCCCCTCAACGGCATACTGGGGTTTAGCAAGCTGCTGAAGAATAGCCGCCTCAACAAACGCCAGCAGGAATACCTAAATACCATAGAGTCCTCATCTTCCAGCCTATTGACCATCATCAATGACATATTGGACTTTTCCAAGATTGAAGCGGGTAAGCTTGTGCTCGACAATGCCCCCGTGCACATTCGCGATATCGCCGATGAAGTCCTCACTATGCTCGCCCCAGAGGCCCACAAGAAGGACCTAGAACTGGCGGTTCTGGTGTATCAGGATGTGCCCACCGAGATCATGGCCGACGCCACCCGCATCAAACAGGTACTGACCAACCTAGTGAGCAACGCCATTAAGTTTACCCACAGCGGCTCGGTGATCGTGCGCATCATGCTGGAAGAGCACATCCAGCAAAAGGTGGCACTCAAGGTGACCATCACAGATAGCGGCGTTGGCTTGAATGACGAGCAGCAAAAAAACCTGTTTAAGGCCTTCAGCCAGGCCGATACCTCCACCACCCGTCGCTATGGCGGCACCGGTTTAGGCTTAGTGATCAGCAGGTATCTGGTGGAGCACATGCAGGGTGACATTGGCTTCAACAGCCAATACGGTGAAGGCTCAGAATTCTGGTTCACGGGTAAATTTGAGGTGTACAGTGCCGAAGAGGATGACTACAGTGATGCCCCTTGGTATCAACAACGCGCCTATCTGCTGTGCCATTGGCAGAACACGCGCCAAGCACTACAGCATCAACTCACTAGCCTAGGGTTCAAGGTAAGTGTCTTTACTCAACTAGACGCACTCATGGCGGCTCAACGGGAGTCGGCCGCTGCTCTGTGTTTGCTAGAGGTGGATGACAAAACCTGCCGCGACAGCATACAGGTCTTAAAACGGGACACTCACGTGGTGGCCTTATTGCCCAACAACGACAGCCACCACCTTTCCACCTTACAAACTCACCAGCTGGAATTTAACCTCGTATACCCAGTATCCTTTAGGTGCCTAAGCCAGTGGGTACACGAACTCTTAGGGGGCACTCAACAAGAGGGCAAGCAACAGAATCCGCTTGCACTCCCCCAGATTCAGCTCGATGTATTAGCGGTGGACGACAACGCGCCCAACCTTGAATTATTAAGCACATGGCTACAGGAACTGCATGTGAACGTGGTGACCGCTCGGGGCGGAATAGAGGCGGTGGCACAGGCTAGCAGCGAGAAGTTTGATTTGATCTTCATGGACATTCAAATGCCAGATTTAGACGGCATAAAGGCCACCGAGAAAATCCGCCAGCATGGCTTAAACATGCACACCCCGCTGGTGGCCCTCACTGCCCACGCATTGCCCAGTGAACGTAAGCGGTTATTGCAAAGCGGCTTCGATGACTACCTGACAAAACCCCTCGGTGATACACAGCTGGTGCACACCCTCATGAAGTGGACCCAGTTTCAAAATCCGGCGCAGACCAACTATGCCAGTGCCAGCCACCAAATACCCTCTACTCAGGAAATCACCTCTAGCCAGCAGGTTCACCCTCGCGCCCCCCAGGGAGATACTCCCCTAGTGGTGGATTGGGAGTCTTGTCTCAGGCTGGCAGGTGGTAACACGCAGCTGGCCAGAACCATGCTGCTGGGCTTAATTAACGAAGTGACAAGCTTGCAAGAACAGGTGAGCGGCGATGTCGGCCAAAGCCTAATGGAGGCGGTACACAAGGCCCACGGCCTATGTAAGTACGTGGGGGCAGAGACCCTGCGCCAGGCTTTGGAAGACGCCGAAACCTGCTTAAAAACCGGCGCAGAGCGCTGGCCAGAGCGCCAGCAAACCCTATTGCAAGCCATAGAGCAGGTCTTGAACTGGCACCAGCAAAGCCAATGGCTAGAGCAGTTAGATGAGCTGGCGTTAGACTAACGCCAACAGGGCCATCACCTGTGTCGCGCTAAGAAACCGTGCAAAACGCCACCGCAAACTGACGCTCATCGCTGATACTAATTAAGGCCTTATGCGCACCGATGGCGTGCAGGCGAGTGAGCGCCCCAGCGTGCAGCAGCACCTGCGGGGCCCCCAGCGCATCATGGCTAATTTCAATTTCCTGAAACCCCACCCCCTTAGCGATACCTGTGCCCAAGGCCTTAGCGATGGCTTCCTTGGCGCACCAGCGCTTAGCTAGAAACGCGACCTTTAGCGTCTGGTTGTTGAGGCTCGCAAACTGCGCACGCTCATTGGGCACGAGGATGCGCCGCACGAGCTTATCCCCTTGGCGAGACAGGGTTTGCCCAATACGCTCTATTTCGATGATGTCGGTGCCGATGCCTATGCTCATGTTATTCCTGAGGAGAGGCCAAGGTTATTAGCTGACGCATCTCTTGCACCGCCGTCTTCAAGCCCACAAAGGCGGCGTGGGCAATAATGCTATGACCGATATTTAATTCGTTAATACCCACAATGGCGGCGATGGCCTCGGTGTTGTGATAATGCAAACCGTGGCCCGCGTTGACAATCAAACCCAGCTCCCGGGCGTAGGCGACCCCAGCCGCTATTTTAGCCAGCTCTTGTTGTTGCGCTTGCGGGGTCTTAGCATCGGCATAGTGACCGGTATGGATTTCAATAACCGGGGCACCGCAGCGTACGCTGGCATCGATTTGCTGCTTGTCGGCATCGATGAACAAAGACACCTCGGCGTTGACGCTGGCCAACTGTGCACAGGCCGACTTTATGGCCGCCTCGTTGGCCAGCACATTTAAGCCCCCCTCGGTGGTGAGTTCTTCACGTTTTTCCGGTACCAAACACACGCAGGCCGGCTTGACCTGCATGGCAATTTCCACCATCTCTGCGGTCACCGCCATCTCTAAATTCATGCGCGTGTTGAGCATGTCGTTTAACAGATACACATCACGATCTTGAATATGGCGGCGATCTTCGCGCAGGTGCAGGGTGATGCCATCGGCACCTGCTTCTTCTGCCAGTAACGCCGCCTGTACGGGATCGGGATAACGCGTGCCACGGGCCTGACGCAGGGTGGCGATGTGATCGATGTTAACGCCTAATAAAACACGATTGGTGGCTTTCACGGTTTGTCCTTGCTCGGTAATTAATGGTCAA
>CAJXIK010000067.1 GCA_913054445.1 uncultured Bermanella sp. | reverse complement strand
CCAGGGCACGAACAACAACAATAACTAAGTTGCCCTCGAGATTTTCTTTCCCTGCGAGCCCCCTATAAACCCGACTCCAACTTCTTGATTCAGCCCTGTTTAAGCCCTATCTCAAGCCCCGTAGACCATCAATATATTAGTGCAAAGCTCATGTGCGCCATATTTGTTACCGCTTGTTACCAATGCGCCCAAATTACGATTTTTCACGGGGGATTAGGTAACAAACGCCGGACAGTCGCCCCAGCATAAAGTTCAAACACCCCCATAACCCCCATCAGCACTAGGTTTTTAAAAGTTGGCACGGCAAATGCTACTATATAAATATATGAGTGAATAACTCAGCTAGACCGACACTAACAACAATAAAAAAGTCGATCTTGCACGCAGTAACAGAGACACACTAATAAAAATAAAAAAGTGCCTCGGTTATTGTGAGAAAACAGAACGAGCCATAATAATTAAAACAACAGGCTAAATAGAATTCGTGTTCTGAGTGTGTAGTGACCCACCTTAAAACAATAATAAGGGCACACCAGATACTCAAAACACAATTCGACCTAAAAATAATAATAAAAATAGCACTCGAAACACTCTAGGGCGGCAACCTATAAAAATAAAAAATGCTGCCCTAGAGACTTTCACCCTCTCTTCTAAGCTCGACTCCCATCAAACAAAGAAAATCCGGATTACCCTATCAGCACCATTTCAGGCTGGCGGGAAAAGTGAGGCGTGTAACCCATCTTTAATGCATTCGCCCTAACAGGAAAACTGCCCATCTTGTATTTGCAGTCTACTGCTGTACACTGCCAATCGCTTAAACCCTACGTAATTCAACGCTGCAAGGTCAATCCTCCACTAAGGTTAATCAGGTCAGCTATGGAATTAATCTTATTGAAAGCTCACTTGCCCATTGAATCTCTGACTAATCATGCTTAAACGTTTTATATCCAAATTCAAAAAGAGCCCGGCCGACCCCCGTCAGGCTGAAATCATTGCTCGCCAAGATCACGACATCAGCCGTGATAACATCAGCGAAAACGCCTTAAAGGTCCTGTATCGGCTCAAGAAAGCCAATTACGAAGGCTATTTAGTGGGCGGTGGGGTACGTGACCTCTTATTGGGTGAAAGCCCCAAAGATTTTGACATCGTCACCGACGCCACCCCGGAAGAAGTACACGCCCTGTTCCGTAATTCCCGTTTAATCGGTCGTCGCTTTCGCCTCGTGCATGTGGTCTACGGCCGCGATGTGATCGAGGTGGCCACCATGCGCGGCCATCACGACAACGCCAAAGGCAAGCACCAGTCCAAGAAGAGCGATTCCGGCATGCTGTTGCGTGACAACGTCTACGGCACCATAGACGAAGATGCCGTGCGCCGTGATTTCACCATCAACGCTCTGTATTACGACATCAATGACTTTGCCGTGCACAGCTATGCCGGTGGTATGCAGGACTTAAAAAAGCGTCGCCTACGCCTAATTGGCGACCCTGCCACGCGCTACCGTGAAGACCCTGTACGCATGTTGCGCGCCATCCGCTTTGCCGCCAAACTCGACTTCAGCATCGATGCCGCCAGCGCCTCCCCCATTAAAGAACTGGCACCTCTGCTGCTCGATATACCCGCCGCCCGCCTGTTCGAGGAGGTTCTCAAGTTATTCATGGCCGGTTACGCGCACAAGACCTTTGCCCTACTAGAGCAATACCAGCTGTTCGAGCAGCTCTTTCCCCACACGCAGCAGTGCCTCAACGAACACCAGCACTATCGCAGCCTAGTGAACTTTGCGCTCATCAACAGCGACCAGCGCGTGGCCCAAGGCAAGAGCCTCACCCCAGCATTCTTGTACTCGGTATTTTTATGGCCGTGTCTGCTAGAGACCGCCCGCACCCTGCGTGAACAAGGGGTGCCAGATGTGCCCGCCATGCACCAGGCCGCCACCGAGGTCATCAGCAATCAGCAGGCCCACACCTCTATTCCTAAGCGCTTCACCATTCCCATGAAGGAAATCTGGGACTTGCAGCGCCGCTTAGAGCGCCGCCAGCCGCGCCAGATCGACAGCATCATAGGTCACAGCCGCTTCCGCGCCGCTTATGACTTCGTGCTCTTGCGTGAGCAAAATGGTGAAAAACTGGATAACGCCGGTGACTGGTGGACCCATTACCAACAGCAAAATCCAGACGCTCTGTATCAGAAGCCAGAGCGCCCCAAATACAACCCGCGTAATCGCTCCCGCAACCGCCGTGACGATGGCCCTCACCGCATATCTAAAGGGCGCTCAGATCGCTCCGGGCAAGGTAATCGCGACCACGATGACAACCCACATAGGGTTTCTAAAGGTGAGAGCAATCGCAGCCATGATGACGGCCCTCACCGCATCTCGAAACGCCCTAGAAAGCCCAGCAGAGACTAACTGTGACGCCCTTAATCACTGCCTACATAGGCTTGGGCAGTAACCTGCACCAGCCTATACGGCAGGTGCAGGCGGCCATCGTAGAACTTAAGCAGCAGCGCCACCTGCAAGACGTACAGGCGAGCCCCATTTACGCCAGCAAACCGGTGGGGCCTCAAGATCAGCCCGACTTCATCAATGCCGTGGCGCGGGTAAAAACCCGCCTTGGCCCCCATGACCTGCTAGACCTGCTGCAAGACCTAGAGCAACACCACGGGCGCATCAGAAAACGCCACTGGGGAGAGCGCACCCTAGATCTCGACCTGCTCACCTATGGCCACGCCGAGATACGCACACCCAGGCTCACGGTGCCGCACCCACTATTATTTACCCGCAGCTTTGTGCTCTACCCGTTCGCCGATCTCGACGCCCATTTCCCCTTTAATAATGGTCTCACGCTTAATCATTACCTGCAAAAGGTCGCCTTTGACCTGATTCCTGTCAAAAAAGGCAATTGACTTACCCTGCCTAGAACTGGACTATACGCCCCATATCAAATGGAAGATGGTTATTTTATGAGCAAGACCACCATTAACACCCTGCACCAATGTAAACAGAACCAACACAAGTTCTCTGTTGTCACCGCCTACGATGCCACCTTTTCACACTTGGCAAGTCAGGCAGGCATAGATGTCCTGTTAGTAGGGGATTCTCTGGGCATGGTGCTGCAAGGTAAAGACAGCACAGTGCCGGTGACGCTCGAGCACATGTGTTATCACACCGCGGCCGTCAGCCAAGGCAACCAGGGGGCGCTGATCATGAGCGACCTGCCCTTCATGTCCTATAGCACCCCACAACACGCCATCGACAGCGCCGCCGCCCTCATGCAGGCGGGTGCCGAGATGGTGAAACTCGAAGGAGGGGCTTGGTTAGTCGAGACCGTTAAGATGCTCAGCGAGCGCGGCATTCCCGTATGCAGCCACTTAGGCCTCACCCCCCAATACGTACACAAGCTTGGTGGTTACAAGGTGCAGGGGCGCGAGGATGCCGCCGCTCAACAGATGCTGGCCGATGCCCGCGCCATGGAACAAGCCGGAGCCGACCTCCTGTTGCTGGAGTGCGTGCCCAGCGCCCTCGCCAAACAGCTCACCGCCAGTGTTAACATTCCGGTAATAGGCATAGGTGCCGGCAGCGACACCGACGGCCAAGTGCTGGTGTGCTACGACATGCTGGGCATGAATCCGGGGCACATCCCCAAGTTTGTAAAAAACTACATGGTCGAGGGCCGCACCATAGCGCAAGCCTTCACCGCCTATGACCAAGAAGTAAAGTCCATGGTCTTTCCAGCGGCCGAACACGGGTTTAAAGCATGAAGACCGTCGAGACCCTAGCGGCCCTACGCCAAGCAGTAAGCGCCGCCAAAGCAGCGGGTAAGCGGGTGGGCTTCGTACCTACTATGGGCAACCTGCACGAAGGCCACATGATCCTAGTGGATCAGGCCCATCGCGAATGCGATTTCGTGGTGGCCAGCATCTTCGTCAACCCGCTGCAATTTAACGACATCGACGACCTCGGGCGTTACCCGCGCACCCTCAGCGACGACCAGCAACACCTTATAAATCGTGACTGCCACCTCTTGTTTTACCCCTCGGTAGACGAGATGTACCCAGATGGCCAAGACAACCAAAGCAAGGTCGCGGTGCCCGTGGTCAGCGAAGGCCTATGTGGGGCCAGCCGCCCCGGCCACTTCGACGGCGTCAGCACCGTAGTGAGCAAGTTATTCAACATGGTGATGCCAGATGCAGCCTTCTTTGGCGAGAAGGACTACCAGCAACTGGCGGTGATTCGTAAGATGACCAAAGACTTAAACATGGCCCTCGACATCGTCGGCGTAACCACCTGCCGCGAAGCCAACGGCCTCGCCATGAGTTCCCGTAATAACTATTTAAGCGCAGCAGAACGCAGCCAAGCAGGCCATATTTGGCAAGAGTTAAACCTCGTGGTCGACGCCTTAAAGACCGGCAACAAGAACTTCTTTGACTTCACCCAGCAGGGCAAGATCAATCTCATCAAACAGGGCTTCGAGCCCGATTACTTTGAGATTCGCCACGCCCACAGCCTAAAACCGGCCACCGCAAGTGACCAGCAGCTGGTGGTATTGGTCGCCGCTCTCCTCGGCAAGGCGCGTTTAATCGACAATATTCGTGTGGATTTAAGCGCCTAGACGCTGTTCAATAAATAATCAAATACATGGCTGGTGGCGTTGAATAGCCAACCTGATTCGGGCATACTCCGATTCGCCTCATAAGGCCCATGTAAAAATTAAGTGAAAGGATCGTACCTATGATGTCCATCATGCTTAAAGCCAAGCTCCACCAAGCCCGTGTCACTCATGCCGTGCTTGAATACGAAGGCTCATGCGCCATCGACGGCAACCTGCTAGATATGGCCGGTATCCGCGAAAATGAACAGGTACAAATTTATAACATCGAAAACGGCCAGCGTTTCACCACCTACGCCATTCGTGGTGAAGAGGGCAGCGGCATCATCTCCATCAACGGCGCGGCGGCCCATTTGGCCGAAGTGGGCCAGCGCGTCATCATCTGTGCCTATGCCAGCTACAGCGAAGAAGAGCTCACTAACTTTAAGCCGCGTCTCATCTACATGAATGAAGACAACAGCGTGAGCCACACCTCGAACAACATCCCAGTGCAGGTGGCTTAAGCCCCTCTCTACAGCAGGGTAACCCAGCGTTACCCTGTCCCTCGAAAATAGCGCATAAACCCTCCTTCTTTATACTTTTTTATATTATTCACCCCTTCTCCTTGAAGCCTGCCTACCCCTTGTCTAAACCCATATAGAGACTCATTCATTAAAAAAGGGAATTCCCATGGGCACAGGGACTTATGCTGTCAATTTCTAAAATATCGCTAAAGTACAAGATACTGAGCATTGCCCTCATCGGTGCCATGGGTTTCGTGAGCTATCTGGCGTTTAACTTTAAGGCGGCAGACAGCAACGATCAGCGCCTCACTAAGATTCAGGAGGTGAACTTCCCCATTTTGGATATCACCGGCAAGATCTGGCTAGAGTTGTTTTCGGCCCGCACCGCCATGCAAACCGCCATAGGCGATGGCGAACCCGACCTCATCAGCGAAGCCCGCGCGCATCAACAAAGCGTGAGCCAGTATTTAACCCACATAGCAAAGCTCGAACCCATCTATAAGGTACCCGTGCAACAACTTAAAAACGGCCTGTCGCGCTACATGGACAGCGCCGAGAGCCTCACCCTAGGCATGATAAACGGCAGCATCGAACTCTCACAGATGGGCCCCATGGCCAAGCAGATGCACACTCACTATCAAGAGTTTACCGAGCGCCTTAAAAAATTCAGAAGACAGGCGCTGACTGATTTTGCCGAGCGCCTAGGGCAGGCCAAACATGAGAGCCAAAGCGCCCTCGTCAACGGGGTGGTGCTGGGCACATCGGTCATTGCCATCCTGCTCTTAGTGGCCTGGTGGGTATCCAAGTTAATCACCAGCAACCTCGCGCGCATCATCACGGAATTGGGGGGCATGGCCACGGGCAAGGGGGACTTAACGATACGCCTGCACACCCACTCTCAAGATGAGCTAGGCACCCTAGTAGACAGATTCAATGCCTTCGTCACCCACCTACAGCTGATGATGAAAGTACTGGCCAACTTATCCAACGGCGTGACCAAGGGCACTTCCGAGGTACAAGGCATCGCCACCCACACTCAGGGCGGCATCATGGAACAGCAACAAGAGATTCAAATGGTGGCCACCGCCGTGACCGAGATGGCGCAAACCTCCCAAGAGGTATCAAAAAATGCCGGTGCAGCCTCCGAGGCCACCAAGCTGGCCGATGATGAATCTCAAAAGGGGCAAAAGGTCGTGGATGACAACATTACCTCCATCACCGATCTAGCCGAAGAGATCGAGAGTGCGCGCAACGTCATTCAAACCCTGTCCGATCAGGTACAAAAAATTGCCAACGCCTCACAAGACATTCGCAGCATCGCCGACCAAACTAACCTGCTAGCATTGAATGCCGCCATCGAGGCCGCTCGCGCCGGCGAACAGGGCCGTGGCTTCGCCGTGGTGGCCGACGAGGTGCGCACCCTGGCTGGGCGTACCGGCCACAGTACCGGTGAGATAGAAGAGATCATCAAGAGCCTGCTGGTCGGTGCTCAGCAAGCGGTGGATGTGATGGACAGATCCAAAGAACGCGCTTACCTCTCGGTAGAAAAATCCAAAACCACCGGGGAGTCGCTGCAAAATATTCAAGACTCCATTAACACCATCAACCAGATGAACGTGCTGGTGGCCAGCTCGGCACACGAGCAGAGTTCGGTGGCCGAAGAAGTGAGTAAAAATATCGTGCGCATCAATAATTTTTCAGAGCAAAGCGTGGTGGATGCACAGACCACCGCCAGTGCCACCAATAAGCTAGCGGAGCAAGCCGAACAGTTAAAGACTATAGTCAACGAGTTCAAGGTATAATCGACTCTTCGCTTTGTTTCCTCTAGGGTCAGCTTCATGCTCAACCATAACGGCCGTGACAACGTGCACGCCATCCAATTTAAATCGTCCAGCTTAATCCTGCTCGACCAGCGTCAGCTCCCCGCGCAAGAAAACTATCTGCACTTTCATGATGCCGCCAGCGTGGCCCGTGCCATCACCGACATGGTGGTACGCGGGGCACCGGCCATTGGCATTGCCGCCGCATTCGGCATCGCCCTACAGGCGCGTCAACAAATTAAGCAGCCAACCTTAAATTTACAGGCCGCGTTTAAAATACTGGCGGCCTCGCGGCCCACCGCGGTTAATTTATTCTGGGCATTGGACAAGATGCAGAGCGCCTTACAAGCGCACGCCCACCTCGGCGTGCCGGAGCAAGTGAGCCTACTAGAAGAAACCGCACAAGGAATTTTAGAGGACGACATCGCCGCCAATCATAAGATGGGCGAACTGGGGGCCAGCCTCATCGAGCACCATAGCCAAATATACACTCACTGCAATGCTGGGGCATTGGCCACCGGAGGCTACGGCACCGCCCTCGGGGTGATTCGCAGCGCCCATCGACAACAAAAAATCACGATGGTTTACGCCGGTGAGACCCGCCCTTGGTTGCAGGGGTCACGCCTCACCGCCTGGGAACTGATGGCCGACAACATTCCTGTGACCATCAGCTGCGAAGGGGCCGCTGGCCAACTATTGCGCCAGGGGAAGGTCAAATGGATCATAGTGGGAGCCGATCGCATCAGTGCCAATGGCGACGTGGCCAACAAGATTGGCACCTATAATTTGGCGGTGCTGGCCAAGCACCACAATGTAAAACTAATGGTGGTGGCCCCCACCAGTACCTTCGACTTATCGCTGCAACAGGGAACCGACATTCCCATCGAAGAGCGTGCCAGCCAAGAGGTCACCCAACTGCAAGGCGTGCAGATTGCCCCGCATAATTGTCGGGCCATCAACCCCTCGTTTGACCTAACCCCCAGCGAGCTAATCGATGCTATTATTTGTGAGCGAGGCATCTTGCAAAAACCCTTTGCAAAAAATATCGCCGCATTATTAGGAGGCTAGCGTGACTCAGGTATGGTGCATACCCTGCGTGGTTTTTCTGTTGTGCGGCCATGCCTTACAGGCCGCCGAGTCAGACATAGATACATTGCATGACATGGACCTGCCGACCATACACGCCAGCGACGACGATGCTGAGGCGTTAAGAAAAGCCATCGAGCGCATCGAGAAAATCGAAAATAAGGCGGCGGAGCTGCCGTTGATTATCCTGCCCCACCGCCCCAATTATTTAATGCCCTTCAGCTACCAACAGCGGCCCTTCGATAAACCCTTCGAGCAGGCATTCGGCGAGGATAACTGGCACGGAATAGACCACATAGAGGCGGTTTTTCAGATCAGTATTAAGTACCAACTGGCCCGGCTAGACCAAGATAACAACCATAAATTATTTTTGGCCTACACCAATAAATCTTATTGGCAGGTCTATAACGCAAACGCCTCTCGCCCCTTTCGTGAGACCAATCACGAGCCGGAACTCATCTTACAATTCAACCCGCCATGGCACCTCATTAACCGCCTAGAATTCGCCATAAATCACCAGAGCAACGGACAATATCAACAGCTGTCACGCAGTTGGAACCGCATCACCGCCGGCATCTATCATGTGAGCGGCAGCTCTGTCATCGGCCTGCGCCCCTGGTGGCGAATCCCAGAATCAAAGAGCGACGACCCCAACGACCCACAAGATGACGACAACCCAGATATACACAAATACATAGGTTATGGGGATTTTGTTTTTTATAAAAAGCTCGGGCAGCAGAGCGTGTCGTTACGGTTTGGTAATAATTTTAATTTTGACAGCAACCGCGGCTGGGGAGAATTTGAATGGAACTTCCCGATCACCCCAAGGGTGCGCGGTTTTGTGCAATTTTATGAAGGCTATGGCGGCAACCTCATTGAGTACAACCACTATCAGAGCCGAATCGGTTTTGGCTTTAAGGTCTCTGACTATTTTTAAGGCTCTGTTTTAAGGTTTTTATGCAGCGATAAACATACGCTTTTCAACACCTGTTTTTTACTCAACCCCTGAGTAAAGAGGCTCCTCAGCTGCCAAGTATTGTCCCTTTTGCGCCATTATCGCGCTATAATCCCCCCCAGTTTTTAACCTCACCCCTCTATTATATTAGGAGCCTCA
>CAJXIK010000066.1 GCA_913054445.1 uncultured Bermanella sp. | reverse complement strand
CGATGCGCTCGATCGCTACGATACCTCCGAGGTGGTGACCTGTGTGGATGCCAGTTCCACGGGTGGCTCACAAGCCATTGCTTGGCGGGTGGCAGATTCTTCGCAACGCCGCAATCACCTGCCCCAGGGCAGCAAAGTGTCTTTGCAGACCAACGATGTGGACGTACTCTCAACCAATGCCGACGAGATAGAAAGCGCCCACCCAGTAGCCGTCCTGTCCGTTTGGGAATCTGCCACTGGGGCGGGCAACGGTCTTGATGATGAGCTCAAGCGCTATCACTATTTGGCGCAGCGCGGCCATCTATTCAGCGCCAGTATCCTGCGCCCAGAAAACCTCACCACCATCACTGGCGTGGGCACCATCACGTTGGAGGTGGATACCAATCATGGCCCTACGATTGCGAGTAATTCATTGGATGTCGACCTCCTGGGTAGCCGTATCATCTTGTCTTCTGCGTCTCTGGGCATCGTCGATAGTATCGATGTGAGTGACGGGGCCCAAAATTTCACGCTGTTAATTCAAAATTATTGCGAAAATGGCTTGAGCGACGGCGAGCTGCTGATCACCACCAGCAATGGCCTGATAAGTGCCGCTGATGCTCAGGGCGGTGCTAGCAGCGCGAGTATTAGCGACAATGTGTTAACGGCGAGCATAGATAACACAGGGGCCCCCACACTGGTGACTTTTACCCTCACTAAAGATGCCGTTAGTGGTGGGGTCGCCGAGTCCAACGCCTTAAACATTACCCATAGGGTGCCCCATGCGATATATCCCGACATCTTGATACCGACGGAGTTAGCCGATTATTCGGTCAAAGATTAACGACTAAGTCCATATTAATCATGCGCCCCTCGGGCGCATTTTTTTCACTTATTAAAAACCTTAAAATACATTCCTATGACAGAACTCAAAAACGATCGTTTCCTCAAAGCCCTCTTGCGTGAACCCGTCGACCGCACACCCATCTGGATGATGCGCCAAGCCGGTCGCTATTTACCCGAATACCGCGCCAGCCGTGCCACCGCAGGCTCCTTCATGGACCTGTGCATGAACGCCGACTTCGCCTGTGAAGTGACCATGCAGCCCCTAGAGCGCTACCCGTTAGACGCGGCTATCCTCTTCAGCGATATTCTCACTATCCCAGATGCCATGAACTTAGGCCTCTATTTTGAAACCGGCGAAGGCCCTAAGTTTAAGAAGGTCGTGCGCACCGAGGCCGATGTCGACGCCTTGCCGATTGTCAATACCGCCTCTGACCTGAGCTATGTAACCAAGGCCGTGAGCACCATTCGTCACGAGCTAAATGGCCGCGTGCCGTTAATTGGTTTCTCTGGTTCGCCCTGGACTCTGGCGACCTACATGGTAGAAGGAGGCAGCAGCAAAGACTTCCGCCACGTGAAGGCCATGATGTACAACCAGCCCGAAGTGATGCACCAGATGCTGCACAAGCTGGCGTTGTCGGTGATTGATTATTTAAACGCGCAGATCAAGGCCGGTGCTCAGGCGGTACAGATATTCGATACCTGGGGTGGAGTATTGAGCCACGCCGCTTATAAAGAATTTTCCCTCCAGTACATGCAGCAAATAGTCGACGGCCTAATACGCGAGCACGAGGGTCGTCGCGTGCCCGTGATATTGTTCACTAAGGGCGCAGGCCAGTGGCTGGAAACCATGGCCAATACTGGCTGTGATGCCCTAGGCATAGACTGGACCACAGACATCGGCAATGCCAGAAGCCGTGTGGGTGACAAGGTTGCCTTGCAGGGCAACATGGACCCATCTGTGCTTTACGCTAGCCCAGAGCGCATTCGTGAAGAAGTGGCCAGCATTTTGGCCAGCTATGGCAAGGGTGCCGGGCAGATATTTAACCTAGGCCACGGCATTCACCAGTTTGTGAACCCAGATCATGCCAAGGCGTTTATCGAAGCCGTGGTAGAGCTGAGCCCTCAGTACCATAAGTAAGAGGGCAGCCCCTGCCCGACCTAGCCAGCCGGCGAGGTTAGCTATAACCTCGCAAAGCGCAATCGGCCACCTTGTGGCCTAAGAGATTTCGGCCACAGGGTGGCCTCGTACGAGGGCAGCCCCTGCCCGATTGAACCAGTACGAGGGCAGCCCCTGCCCGATTGAACCAATATGAAAGCAGCCCCTGCCCGATTGAGCCAATACGAGAACAGCCCCTGCCCGATCCCACCTCCGTAATACACAGCCAAAGTTGAATATTGGCACTCTTGGTCTAAAATTGACCAAGGAGTGTCCATGTTCGAATCTATTCGTCGATTTTTACGGCTAGAAGCTGCCAGCGGCTTGGTTCTCATGGGGGCCACGCTCATGGCCCTGCTGGTGGCCAACTCTCCATGGCAAGACGCATATCACCAACTGCTGACTCTAAAACTCACGGTCTCCATCGAGCAATACGCTATCTCCAAACCCTTGCTGTTGTGGATAAACGACGGCCTCATGGCCATCTTCTTTCTCCATGTGGGCTTGGAATTAAAACGCGAAGCCATCGTCGGCGAGTTAAACACCCCTAAAAAAGTCGTCTTACCCTTGCTGGGTGCCGTCGGTGGCATGGCCGCACCGGCTCTCATTTATGCCTTATTTAACTGGCATGACCCCGTGGCCATTCAGGGCTGGGCCATCCCCACCGCCACCGACATCGCCTTCGCCCTCGGCATACTCATTTTATTGGGTGACAGAGTGCCGCGCGCAATGAAAATCTTTCTGGTGAGCCTCGCCATCTTCGATGACCTTGGGGCCATCATCATCATCGCGCTCTTCTATACCGAACAGCTCTCCATGAGTGCCTTACTGGTGTCATCGGCCTGCATCGTTTGCCTGTGGCTCATGAATCGCCTCGAAATAGTGAGCAAGGCGGGTTATTTACTGGTGGGGGCGGTCATGTGGCTGGCCCTGCTTAAATCTGGCGTACACGCCACCCTAGCTGGTGTGGTGCTGGCCATGTTCATCCCCAGCCGTGGCTTGGACTGGGATGGGCAAGCCTGTCAGCCATTGCAGGAGCTGGAAAACGACCTGCACGGCCCGGTGGGTTTTGTCATCGTGCCGCTGTTTGCCTTTGCCAATGCTGGCCTGTCTTTCCCTCAGGTGACGCTCACGGCGGCACTGGATAATATTTCCTTGGGCATTATTCTCGGCCTAGTGCTGGGCAAGCAAGTGGGTGTCATGCTGATGGTATGGTTGGGGCTGCGCCTAAAACTGGGGGTCATGCCTCACGGTGTTAACTGGCGGCAAATTTATGGCCTGGCGGTATTGTGCGGCGTGGGCTTCACCATGAGCCTATTTATCGGCGGCCTAGCCTTTGAGCAGGCGGCCGATAATATGTTGCAGAGCCGCCTAGGGATTCTGGTGGGATCCTTAATCTCGGCCATCTGGGCGGTATTGTGGTTGCGCTTTTATTGCAAGCCCAGCGATGTGTCATAATCCCCTTCTTTCTTTCACTATAAAAAACAGAAGCCATGGCCAAACAAAAAATAGCCTACGTGTGCAGCGAGTGTGGCAGCGATCATAGCAAATGGCAGGGCCAGTGCAGCGCCTGTAAAGAGTGGAATACCCTGCAAGAATTTAAAACCTCCAACTCAAAGTCGGCGGTGGTGCGCGAGGGCTATGCCGGTGGCGGCCTCGGGGCCAACAAAGTGGTAAAACTCAGCGAGGTTTCCTTAGCAGACTTGCCACGTTTTACCTCGGGCATGGGGGAGTTTGATCGCGTGTTAGGCGGTGGCCTAGTGCCCGGTTCGGTGAACCTCGTGGGGGGGCATCCGGGGGCGGGTAAGTCTACCCTGCTGCTGCAAATCATGTGTTACTTGGCGCAGCACATGCCCGTGTTGTACATCACCGGCGAAGAGTCCCTGCAACAGGTGGCCCTGCGCGCCCAGCGCCTCAAGCTGCCCACCGATAACCTACAGATGCTGGCGGAAACCGATGTGGAGCAGATCGTCGCCATCGCCAAGCACCACCAACCTCGGGTCATGGTGATCGACTCCATTCAGGTGATGCACACCCCAGGGGTAGAGTCGGCTCCGGGTAGCGTCTCCCAAGTGCGGGAAAGCGCCGCCTATCTCACGCGCTTTGCCAAGCAAAGTAACACTGTGTTGTTTTTAGTGGGCCATGTCACTAAGGATGGCTCCCTAGCTGGCCCTAAGGTGCTCGAGCACATGATCGATTGCTCGGTGATGCTCGAGGGCGACAGCGATAACCGCTTCAGGACCCTGCGTGGCATCAAGAACCGCTTCGGGGCGGTGAACGAGCTAGGGGTGTTCGCCATGCTCGAGACCGGCATGAAAGAGGTTAAAAATCCCAGCTCCATCTTTCTCAGCCGTAGCGAGCAGCCGGTCAGTGGTTCCAGCGTGATGGTGGTGTGGGAGGGCACGCGGCCGCTGTTGGTGGAAATTCAGGCGCTGGTAGATGACAGCCACTTTGGCCACCCCAAGCGCGTGGCGGTGGGCTTAGATCAGAACCGTTTATCCATGTTGTTGGCGGTGATGCACCGTCATGCTGGCATTCACTGTGGCGATCAGGATGTGTATATCAACGTGGTGGGGGGCGTGAAGGTGAGTGAGACCTCTGCCGACCTAGCCCTCTTGATGTCCATCCTCTCTAGTTTCAAAGACAAGCCACTGCCCCACGACATGGTGGTCTTCGGTGAGGTGGGTTTATCTGGCGAGATCCGGCCCGTGCCCAGTGGTCAGGAACGCTTGAAAGAAGCCGCCAAGCACGGCTTCAAGCGGGCCATAGCGCCCAAGGCCAACGTGCCTAAAAATGGCATCGAGGGCATGCAGGTGATTCCTGTGGAGAATATTAGTCAGGCGTTGGAGATTATTTGATATTGGGGGCTTAGGGCGTTGTGCGTGATACGTAGGAGCTCACCCCGTGAGCGACCCTGTAATGTAAGCGTATAAATGTGTAAGCGTACAAGCGTACAAGCGTGTAAGCGTATAAGCGTATAAGCGTATAAGCGTATAAGCGTATAAGCGTGTAAGCGTGTAAGCGTATAAACGTATAAACGTATAAGCGTGTAAATAGTAAGCTGATTGTTTAGGGCTCTTCGGGCACGGGGTGCCCTCCTACAGGTCGCTGTCCTGCTCTGCAAGCAGGGCGCTTAATTCTCGGCCCACAAACTCATCCGAGCCTAAATTCAACTCAATCAGGCGCTTGAGCAGGGTGATGCTGTCTAAATCAATGTGCAGGCATTGGCAGCCCACCTGATTCTTGGTGCTGTGTATCAGTTGAATTTCCATGTGGATACGGGTGTTATCGGCTAGGTTGATGCAGATGCTCAGGGGCAGGCCGGGATGAATGTGCCAGTTAGCGGGTTGCTTAAACAGGATGCCGTTGAGGCTCACGTCGATCAGGCTCACCTGCCAACTCTTGTCCCCCTGGCCTACCCGAGTGTCGGCATCAAACGGAATACGCTGAAAGCTGCGGCGTTGTTCGCTCATGATTGGCTCCAGTGGTTGTATCTGCCAAGTATAGCTGGCGCGCGCGGCAGCGTTATCATTTGTGCCCAGTCCTGCCATAATGGGCGGCGCTAAGGAACAATAAGAAAAACAGATCAAAGACAAGGATTGAGTCGATGTGGTTGCGTAAAGCAAATCTTGTAAACAATAACAGCGTGGCCGTCTTGCTCGCGCTATCTTTTGTGCTGTTGCTGGCAACACAAGGGCTAATTCTTGCGTTGCAGGTGCTGCTCTATGCTGGCCTGGCCTGCTTACTGTTGCGCCGCCTTGATAAAAAAAGCGTGCCAGCCAGTGTCATCGCTCAGCAGAAATTGCAGTGTTCCGAGCAGGCCTTGTCCTGTATCGACGAGTTGGTGATCACCACTAACCTCCATGGCAAGATCATATTTTGCAATGCCTCGGCGGGCAAGTGGCTGGGCAATCCAGCCATCGAGCAGGTGATTGGCCAATCCATCCAAACGGTATTTCCTTTTCCCGGCCTACCCTGGCTAGAGAGGTGGAGTGGTTTGCAAACCAATGGCCAGATAGAAAACCATGGTGAGACCCTAGTGGACTTTAACGGCAGCCTCCTGACCCTGCATATAAGGCAGCACTTTTCGAAGCCCGAAAATGGTGAGCCCAGTGTCATCTGGCTCTTGCGCGACATCAGCCGTCAGGTCTCCGACCGCGAATTACTGGATGTGAGTCGTCGCCGCTATCGCGCATTATACGAGGGCAGTGGCGTGGGCATGTGGCATGTGGACATCGCTCTCGTGCGTGAATGGCTGCATCACCTAGACGGCATGACGGTTAAGGGCTACCTGTCACAACACCCCCAAGAATTTGCGGCGCTGTTGTCGTCCTTTAATTTAATTGACATCAACGATGCGGCGTTAAATTTATTGGGGAGCCGCAATAAAGCGGATTTTATGGACGCCGCCCACGAGCTGTTCCAAGACGATAATCAGGCACTAATAATAGATATGGCGCAGTGCATCAGCGACGACAAGAAAAAATTTACCATGGAGGCAACCCTTAAAAATAGCGCGGCACTGACGCGTCATTACCTGCTGAATGTGACGCTGGATCGAGTGGCAAGAGACCAAGCCTTGTTGAGTTTCAGCGACATCGGCGAGCAAGTGGAGGCGCAAAAAAAATTACGCGAGCGTGAAAGCTTCTGGTCCAGTGTGCTGCAAACCCTTCCCGACACTGTCTATGTAAATGACTTAGTGCAGCGTAAGGTGGTCTACAATAGCCGCCATATCGCCTCCTTGCTGGGCTATGACGGGTCCGCTATCGCTAATATGCAGCATTGGCGCGAGCTATTACACGGCGATGATTTAGCCCGTTATGAACAGGCGGTGGCGACCCTAGCCAGCATGGCACCCGGTGAGGTCAATGAAATCCGCGTGCGCCTCAAGCACAGCAACGGCAGCTGGCGGCTGATGCGTTTTCGCGATTGCATCTTTAATAAGGACGTCGGCGTCGTCCATGGCGAGAGTAGCCGCTACTCGGTGGGCACGGTACGCGACATCACCGCCGCCGAAGACGCTAAGGTGCGCGTACTCGACAGCGAGAGCCGCTACCGCCTATTGGCCGAGGGCATGAGCGACATCGTCTTCACGCTGGATACCGGCTTCGAGCTCACCTACATCAGCACCTCGGTCACGAAGATGCTGGGTTACTCGTCGGCGCAGGTGTTGCGCGAGGGCTTAACCCTGTTATTTAAAGGCGAGACTTACTGGCGCTTAATGAACAGCCTGCGCACCGACATCACCGAGGCCCTAGACAAGGCCACCCCCAGCGACCATGTGCGTAACCTAGATCTCGCCATTCAAAATCAAGCGGGCATGCCGCTCATACTCGAGGTTCAGAGCAGCGTGCTGCGCAACGAAGCGGGCGAGATAGAAGGCATTTTGGCCAGTTGCCGTGACGTGACGCAGCGGCGTGCCATCGAGCAGGAAGCTCGCACCGCCTCCGAGGTATTCGAAAACTCCTCTGAATCCATCATCGTCAGTCACGCCAATGCCAGTGTAAATAAGGTCAACAAGGCCTTTAGCCACCTCACCGGTTACACCGCCGACAGCGTCATCGGCCGCGACCCGTTGCGATTGTTAGCTAGGGCCAATCCGCGCGCCGTCATTAGGGACATGGGGCAGTCCCTGCGCGAGCATGGCCACTGGCAGGGTGAAATAAATTATCGCACTAAAGATGGTGAGGTTTGCCCCAGTTGGACCGGCATTACCGCCCTAAAAGACAGCGAGGGCAATGTGCAGCGTCACATCATCATCAGCTCAGATACCTCCCTGCGTAAAACCAACGAAGCTAGGATAGAGCGCCTCGCGTATTTTGATTCCCTCACCGACCTGCCCAACCGCGCGCAGATGCACGAGACCCTAGAGAGTCTCATGTTAGTCAGGGGCCAAGTGCTGGCCTTGCTCTTTATAGACCTAGATCGCTTCAAACCCATCAACGATACTATGGGGCACCCAGTGGGGGACCTAGTGTTGCGCGAGGTGGCACAGCGCTTAAGCGCCGCCATTCGCCCACAAGATTTAGTGGCGCGCATGGGTGGCGATGAATTTACGGTGATCATGCCCGGCCTCCAGGACTGCCAAGACTGGCGACAAGAAGTCGAAAACCTGTGCGAGCGCATCCTGAAAAAAATTCAGCAGCCGTTTGCCATCAACGAGCGCCAGCTCTATTTAACCGCCAGTGTCGGCGTGGCCTTGTTTCCCGCCAGCACCCAGAGCGCCATGGAGCTGCTGCGCAATGCCGATACCGCTATGTATCATGCTAAGGCTAAGGGTAAAAATAACTGGCAGTTTTACCTAGAAGAAATGAACATCAAGGCCATGGAGCGCCTAGAGCTGGAAAACAGCCTGCACTTAGCGCTGCTGCACAACGAATTTGAGCTGCATTATCAGGCTCAGTGGGACACCAAAGAAAATAAAATATGTGGCATCGAGGCCCTCTTGCGCTGGCGTCGACCTGGGTTCGAGCTGGTGGGGCCAGATACGTTTATTCCCATCATCGAAGAGACCGGCTTAATAGTGCCCGTCGGCGAATGGGTGTTGCGCACCGCCTGCGAACAAATTATAGACTGGCAAGAGGCCGGTTTTATGGTGCCTAAGTTGGCGGTGAATTTAAGTGCTCGCCAGTTTAAAGACGTTAACATGCTCGATGGCATCTGCCGCATCGTGGATGAGAGCGGCGTCGACCCCGAACTCATCGAACTGGAACTCACCGAGAGCATCCTCATGGATGACGTGGAGCGGACCCTGGCGGTGTTGAACGAGGCGCGCAAGATGGGCTTCCAGCTCTCCATCGATGACTTCGGCACCGGTTACTCCTCCTTAAGCTACCTAAAGCAGTTTCCGGTGAACAACCTAAAAATAGACCAAAGCTTCATCCGCAACCTGCCCCACAACCAGGCAGACGCGCAGATCACCCGTACTATCATCGCCATGGCCAATAACCTCGGCTTAGGGGTGATCGCCGAAGGCGTTGAAAACGAGGCGCAGCGCACGTACCTGCAACAGGTGGGCTGCCATCGCGTACAGGGTTACATGTACAGCCACCCGGTGCCGCCAGATGCACTGGCCTGCGACTTCCTCGAGGCGGAACACGAGCACTTCGAACCCGCCTGATACCCCGCCCGCAAAGATCGACTATGAAGAATCTTTGCGGGGAGTTGCCTC
>CAJXIK010000065.1 GCA_913054445.1 uncultured Bermanella sp. | reverse complement strand
GGCGACCTAAAAAAGTACTAAACCCAACTTTGGTCAGGCGGATCCCACAGATTGATCCCTGTACTTATTTTAATGCGATTGCCCTGGCATGAGCCTAACCAAACAGTTGCTTGGCCCTGACTTCCACCGCCGCCGCCAAACCGTCTGGCTGAAACTTAGACAAGAAGGCGTTGCAGCCCACCTTTTCCACCATCTTTTCATTAAAGCTGCCGCTCAATGAGGTGTGCAACACCACGTATAGGTCTTTGGTGTCTGCTGAGTTACGAATTTCTGTGGTGAGCATGTAACCATCCATAGAGGGCATCTCGGCATCGGTAATGACCATCAACAATTGACTGTTAATAGGCCCTTCGGCCGCCATCTTTTGAATCATATTCCAAGCTTGCTGCCCATCGTTGGCCTGTATGACCTCTAGCCCCAAGGCGGACAGCGTCTCCTGCACCTGAGAACGAGCCACCGCCGAGTCATCTACCGCCAATATTTTTAGGCCAGATTCCGACACTCTGGCCATAACCTCTAGGTCCAATAAGCCTTCGGTGACGCTGGTTTCATAGGGTACGATCTCGGCCAGCACTTTTTCCACATCGATAACTTCAATGATGCGGTCATCGACCTTAGTGATGGCGGTGAGGTAATGGGCGCGCCCCACTCCTTTGGGAGGCGGCATGATCTGCTCCCAGTTCATGTTGACGATGCGTTCCACCCCAGCCACTAAGAATGCCTGCACGGTACGATTGTACTCGGTCACTATCATAGTGGTGTGTTCGTTCACCTCAGTGGGCCCCATGCCGATGGCATGGCTTAAGTCCACCACCGGCAGCGTGTGTCCACGCAGGTGAGTGACCCCCTTAATCACCGGGTGGGCCTCGGGAATTTGGGTAAGATGGGGTACACGCAACAGTTCCTGAATCTTGAACACATTGATGGCATAAGACTGACCCCGGCCAAAGTTAAACAGCAGCAACTCCAGACGGTTCTGCCCCACTAACTTGGTTCGTTGATCTACATTGCTTAAAACCCCTGACATAAATGTCAACCCTTCTGTGTTTACACCTTTTTTTAGTGTAGTACAGCTTTGTAATTAAGCGCCGAATGAAAGAGGGCCATGGCGGCTTACAGGGTATGTGTGGGGCGGTCGGACGCTAGGGCACCGGCCAGGTGGGTTTCTATCTTATTGCGCGCCGCATTATCATCTGCAAACTGCACGCCGACGCCACTGGCTTTATTGCCCTGCGCCCCTTTTGGGGTGATCCAGACGACCTTACCGGCCACTGGAATTTTCTCGGGCTCGTCCATGATGTTTAACAACATGAATACCTCATCGCCCATGGTATAGTTTTTGTTGGTGGGGATGAACAAACCACCATTTTTTATGAAAGGCATGTAGGCGGCGTACAACACCGCCTTGTCTTTAATGGTTAACGATAATATTCCATTGCCTGGGCCAAATTTGGATGCCATGGGGTTTCGCCTTGATTCTTATGTACTGCGTCCAGATTGCCCCAACAGGGACAACCAGTCAATTAACAGGGTCTCAATTATGAGCACAGGGTTAGGGTTGGATTGGCCCTGCTGGGCCTTCTGACTGTCGAGCAGCCGCTCGTGCATGGATTGCAGCTGAGCATATTGGCTGCCACGGGCCACCTGAGCACTCTGACTCTGCAATTCCTGCATGGCCAAAGACTCGCTGGGCAAGCCGGCCTGCGTCTTTTGCACATCCAGTATTAATTCATAAAACCACATCATCACCCAGTGGCTGTCCCACGCCTTCCACTTGTTGAGGGTCGCACTCCAGTTGGCCTTAGACTGCTGTAGGTCGAACATGTCCTGACAAAACTGCATGTATTGTACGTGTATCTCCTGCTCTAAGAGATTGATGGCCTTTAAGGGCGCACCCTTGGCCAGCCTCAATATGCTCTGCAACGACTCGTGCTCGCTGTTTTGCTGTAACCAGTTTAGGGCTTGCTGCCAGGGCGGGGTGTAGACGGCGTAGAGCTGGCAACGACTCTTGATGGTGGCCAGCAAACTGCTTGGCTGATGACTGTAGAGTAATAATGTGGTCTGCGAGCTGGGCTCTTCCAAGCTTTTAAGCAGGGCGTTGGCGGCATTAATGTTCATAGCTTCGGCTGGGCCCAGCAGCACCACTTTGTTATTGGCGCGCTGCGCTGTGGTATTAACGAAGTCGGTGATCTTACGAATTTGCTCAATCTTTATTTGCTTGCCCGCCTCTTCCGGCTCCACCATGAGTAAATCAGGGTGAGAGCCCGCGTTGAAGAGATGACAACTGCCACACGCCCCACAGGGGGCGTTATCGGTGACATGCAGACACAATAGCTGCTGGGAAAACTCGCGCAGCAACACTCGCTTGCCTAAGCCCTCTTGTCCCAACAATAAAATAGCATGACTCAGACGCCGCTCTACCGCCTGACTCGATAGGCGCTGCCAGATGGGGGCCAGCCAGGGCAGAGCCTGAGCAACTTTGGCACTCATGATGACACCCTAATAAGAGACTCTAACGCCTGCTTGATGTCCGCCTGCACCCGAGCTAAGGGTTGTGCGGCATCGATCAGTGTATAGCGCTCAAACTCTTTGGCCCGAGATAAAAACATGGCTCGCACTCGATTAAAGAACGCCAGGTCTTGCGCCTCTATTCTGTCGGCCGCAGAGCGCTTAGCGGCCCGTGCGCGGCCCACTTCCACCGGGGCGTCCAGCAATAAGGTGAGATTTGGTTGCAGGCCAGCGTGTACTAAGTGTTCGAGGCGCTGAATATTATCTAGCTTTAACTGTCGCCCGCCTCCTTGATAGGCGTAGCTGGAATCGGTGAAGCGATCGCAGATCACCCAAGTACCCGCCTGCAAGGCCGGTTTAATTTTTTCGCTAAGGTGTTGCGCACGGGCCGCAAACATCATCAACAGCTCGGCATCATCACACACCTCTGCGCCGTGTAATAACAGCGCGCGCAGCTTCTCACCTAAATCTGTGCCCCCAGGTTCACGGGTTTGGAGGTAGGGAATGTTATGCCGCTCTAGACAATCTTGAATAAACTGAATGTTGGTACTCTTGCCAACGCCTTCTATGCCTTCCACGGTAATAAAACAACCGGGCAATGGATCCTTCACACTCATACTGATTCGCCGACCTATTAATCTGGATGATCTGGATGATCTGGATGATCTGGAGTGGAGCGATACTGCTTCGCTCGACGGTTAATTTGATACTCACGCACCGCTTTGTTGTGCTCACCCAGAGTGGCCGAAAAATAATGACGGCCATTGCCCTTGGCGACAAAGTACAGTTCCTTTCCCGCAGCCGGATGCAGCGCAGCATAAATGGCTTCACGGCCTACCAAGGCAATGGGGGTGGGCGGCAAGCCCTTCATTCGGTAGGTATTGTAAGCGGTTTTTTCTTTAAGGTGGCGACGCCGAATGTTGCCCTTGTAACGATCACCCATGCCATATATGACCGTAGGGTCGGTCTCTAAGCGCATATTTTTTTGCAGACGACGCACAAAAACGCCGGCTATTTGTTCTCTTTCGTCGGCCGCGGCGGTTTCTTTTTCCACTATGGAGGCCATGATCAGAGCGTCGTAGGCATTTTTATAAGGCAAGGCTTGCTGTCTTTTTTGCCACTCTTGAGCCAAGACACTCTCTAATCGCACCTGTGCCCGTGCGAGAATTTCACTGGCACGGGTGTTGGCATCAAACAGATAGGTATCGGGAAAGAAACGCCCTTCTGGGTGCCCGCTTAAGGCCAAAAATGCCATGAGTTTATTGAGGTCGGCGGGGAGATCCTGCTTGAGTTTTTCATGTTTTTTAATGCGCCGTAGGGTTTCTTTAATGGTTTGCCCTTCCACCAGCGTGATCTTGTACTGTACGGTTTTGCCCTTGAGTAATAGTGTTAGTACATCCATGGCATTCATGGCGGAAGTGAGCCGGTAGTCTCCGGCACGGGCCAGATGCGCCTGACCACTTAACTTGGCTACCAACATGATCCAACGGGCATCTGCGATCCAGTTATTTTTTTCCAATTCATGGAAGAAACTCGATAGGGGTTTGCCTTTTTGCATGGTCACCACCACAGGCTCATCCAATTGCAACGTCTCATGCAGCATATAGGCGGCATAAAGGGCCATGGAAAATGCCCAAATACACAACATACTCAGGGTGAGACCCATTCGTTTACGCATAAATATCTCCACTGCGGATGGCCATTTGTAACTGCCGGGTTATGCTGCCGATTGCCATGGGGTGATCGGCTAAGGTATTGATGGGCAACACGCCCATGACGCTGTTGCACACAAATGCGCTGGCAAATTGCGTCAGCGCATCCATTTTAATGTGCGTCACATGCAAAGCAATGCCTTTGCCTCGACAGTATTCCATAATCAGGCTGCGCATGACCCCCTCTACTCCAGACAGGGATAAATCTGGGGTGTAGAGGGCCGCCTCTTTTTCAAAAAATACATTACTCATGGTGCCCTCGATGAGCAGGCCCAAATAATTGCCCATGAGCCCTTCGAAGCAATCATCCCGTAATTCACTTTTTGCCAAAACATTTTCCAAGCGGTTTAAATGCTTAAGGCCTGCCAGTTGCTGCTGTATCGAACATTGCGTGGCGCACACTTGCACCTCGATGCCATGCTCATAGAGTGCATCTTTAGGGGGGATATAAGGGGAGAAAAATACGGTGACACAAGGCTCTGTCTGCGCATCGTAGCCATAGCCTCGGGCGCTCTTGCCACGGCTCACCATGACTTTAACAACCCCATCTTTGAGGCCTGAATGCTCCATCATTTCATCGATGTAAGCGCCGAGCATGCGTTCAAGATTTGCCGCTGGGGGCAATATATTAAGACGCAGTAGGCCATGTCCCAAGCGTTTAGCATGCCATGCTAATGCGTGGGCGACACCGTCGGTTATCAGCAGGGTCTCAAATACCCCGTCGCCAAACTGCTCGGCTCGACTCCAGCTAGTCACTTGCCCTAGATAGTGCCGGTTTTCAATCACCCACATACGCTAAACCTTGTGTTATAGGCATAAAAAAACCGCCAATCTAAGGCGGTTTTTTTTGTTGCGCGGCTCTAATTAAGAGTTTGCAACTACGAAGTCGATGGCTTCTTGAACAGAGGTTAGTTTCTCAGCATCTTCATCTGGAATTTCTGTTTCGAATTCTTCTTCCAGCGCCATTACCAACTCAACGGTATCTAAAGAGTCGGCACCTAGGTCATCAACAAAACGAGATGAACCCTTTACGTCTTCTTCTTTAGCGCCTAACTGCTCACATACAACTTTTTTTACGCGCTCTTCGATGCTGCTCATAACTTATCCTATTAATTATTTAGAGCGATTAACGCCCCTGATGTAGTTTCTTTGAAGGGGGGCATTATACCCCTCTTTTATCTTGGGTAAAGCCCATCTCAATGGGGCAAGCCATTTAAATGGTTTGCCCCTAAAAACGAGGGCCATGCCTAGCCCATGTTGAGGCCGCCATTTACGTGCAATACCTGACCTGTAATATAGGCAGCGTCGTCCGATGCTAGAAATTTCACCGTGTTAGCCACCTCTTGTGGTTGGCCTAGACGCGCCATGGGAATATTCACCAGCATCACGTTTTTTTGCTCTTCGCTGAGCGCATCCGTCATGTCGGTGGCGATAAAGCCCGGAGCCACGGCGTTAACGGTGATGTTACGCGCGCCCAGTTCTTGCGCCAAGGAGCGGGTAAAACCTTCGATACCGGCCTTACTGGCACAGTAGTTAGCTTGACCTGGGTTACCCATGGCCCCGACGATCGAACTGATGTTAATGATGCGACCGAAGCGCTTCTTCATCATGCCCTTAAGCATGCCCTTAGTAATACGGAAGGCACCGCTGAGGTTGGTCTCGATAACACTGTCCCAATCATCGTCTTTCATGCGCAGCATTAGGGTATCTTTAGTGATACCGGCATTATTTACCAACACCGCAACTGGGCCCAACTCGGTGGCCTGCTTGCAAAATGCCTGACAACTGTCCTTGTCCGATAAATTTAAAACATAAGCGGTGCCGTTCTCGCCCAGTTTTTCTTTGATGGCGCTAACGCCTTTATCACTGGTAGCAGAGGCGATGACAAAATAACCCGCATCGACCAATGATTGCGCAATGGCCGCGCCAATACCGCGACTGGCACCCGTTACAACTGCAATAGATTTTTCCATGTTTATACCTTCAACGCCGCAATGGCATCCAATGATTGAATCGCCTGACTGCTCAGGGATTTATTAATGCGCTTATTAAGGCCGGTTAAAACCTTACCCGGACCCACTTCCGTTATGCTAGTGACGCCATTTTCAGCCAACGCCGTGACCGCTTCGCTCCAGCGCACAGGGTGATCTATTTGTTTAATTAAATTCGTGCGCAGCACAGCCGGATCGGTTATAAACTCGTTGCTGGCGTTTTGCAGTATTGGCATGCTCGGCTTGCTTATATTAAACGCCGATAAATACTCGGCAAACTCGAGGGCAGCCGGCTGCATTAGAGCGCTATGAAAAGGGCCACTTACAGGCAGCAGCATGGCGCGACGCGCACCCGCTTCTTTACAAGCCAGCACCGCACGCTCGACCGCCTCGACGTTACCGGCAATCACCAACTGGCCTGGGCTATTATAGTTAGCTGCCTGCACCACCTGACCCTGAGCACTCTCTGCACAGATTTTTTCTACTAAGGCATCCTCCATTCCCAGAATCGCAGCCATACCACCCACGCCGTTGGGAACGGCTTTCTGCATGAGTTCACCACGTCTGCGCACAAGCTTAAGCGCATCGGAATAATCCAGAGCACCGGCACAGACCAAGGCCGAATACTCACCCAAGCTATGGCCTGCCATGACATCTGCCTTAACATCGCCATTTAGGGCGCGCCACAGCGCCACTTCGACGGCAACTAATGCGGGCTGAGTATGGTTGGTGCTGTTTAATTGCTCTTGCGGGCCGTTTAAAATTAATTCACTAAGGGAGAAGCCCAGACTCTCATCGGCCTGCGCCAAAGTGTCTTTGGCCACCGAGTATTCATTAATAACATCCGCCAACATGCCCACACTCTGTGAGCCCTGGCCCGGGAAAACCACTGCATTCTTAAACATTGGATGTGTTCCAAAAAAATTATGTTCATCCAACATTGCACGGTTGGAAATTATGGCGAATCAGGATAATTGAAGAACCGTAACAAAACAAAAAAGAATGGCAGAAAAGCCCATAAAGCCGGGAGTTAAATTATTTCTTGATCCAGTTGATCAGAAATTTGATCTAATAAATCATTTTTTGCCAAGAAATAGGCATTTTCGATGGCTTGGCAAAAAGCCGCCTGCTGGGATTTACCATGGCTCTTCACCACCACCCCCTGCACCCCAAGTAAGACGCCGCTATTTTTCAAGTCTGGCTCAAAGGTTTGGCGTACCTTTTCTAAGACGGGAACGGCCAACAAACCCACTAGGCGGGTAACCAGATTTCTAGAGAAGGCGCGGGTAATGAGATGCATCACATACATGGCAAAGCCTTCGCTGGTTTTTAGGGCGATGTTACCGGCAAAACCATTGGTCACCACCACATCGACCAAACCCTTAAAGAGGTCATCCCCCTCCACATAGCCCACATAGTTGATCACATCGCTTTCCTTTAGGCTGGCACTGGCCAAGCGAATCTCTTCATTGCCCTTTACCTCTTCGCTGCCGATATTGAGCAACCCCACTCGCGGCGACTTACCCGCGCCCAGCACGCGGGCATAGGCGCTGCCCATCAAGGCAAATTGATGCAAATTCTCCGAATCACATTCCACATTCGCTCCCAAATCCAGCACATAACTACACCCTCGTACATTCGGTAGGCGCGCAATGAGGGCCGGACGGTCGATGCCAAGCAGGGTCTTCAATACATAACGGGAAATCGCCACCAACGCACCAGTGTTGCCCGCGCTCACCATGGCCTGCGCCTGCTCGTCACGCACCGCATCAAGCGCCAGCCGCATGGAAGATTGACGCTTGCGTAAGGCGGCCGAGGTTTTTTCACCATTACTGACGTGTTCATCGGTATGAATAACATCGAGACGAGAGTGATTAACGTGCTGAAGGAGGTAAGGGTCTAGCTTGGCGCGGTGGCCATATAACAAGATGTGTAAATCGGGAAATTTTTCGAGGGAGGAGACAACCGCAGGGGCAGTCACGCGGGGACCGAAGTCCCCGCCCATTGCATCGATTGCAATGGTGACCATAATTAGCCTTCTTGTACGTCTAGTACTTTACGGCCACGGTAGAAACCATCTGCAGTCACGTGGTGACGAACGTGTGTTTCACCTGATGTAGGATCGATAGACAATGCACGAGTGGTTAGTGCATCGTGAGAACGACGCATGCCGCGACGTGAACGAGATTTTTTACTTTTTTGAACAGCCATGAGGCGCCCCTACTATTTCTTTAATTGCTCAAGCACACTGAACGGATTGCTCGGCGCTTCTGTTTCAACCGGTGCCAATTCTTCCTTCGCCGTTAGCTCGTTATCATCGCATTGCTGATGATAGGCAAACATGGGCAAGCTTAAAATTAGCTCATCTTCTATTACTGGCAGCAATTCAAGAGAATTACCTTCATAGATAATAGGTTCATACTGTTTGGGCAGATGCTTGGCTTTTTCATCACTGACGACGATCGCCACCTCAAAATCATGCTTAAGCTCTACCGCAACCGGGTTCATGCAGCGCTGACATGTCATATGCACTTGGGCTTGACACTGGCCAGACAACAAGGATGTACCCTGTTCGTCGTGACCAAAATGGATTTCAACTTGGGCCTCACCACTGTCATCCTGTAAAAAGCCTTGCAGGCGTTCTAGCTTGGATACCGCTATAGAGCCGCTAAATTCAGCGTTTTGCTCTAAGCATTTTAGTGGGTCAACACGTACTGGAAATAAACCTTGGTTCATAGGGCGGCATGGTACGCACGGGGCTGTTGGATGTCAAAACTATTTACCCTAAAAGGAGAAAATAGACCTGAGTAATCCGCCAACCACCTCAACTGGCACTGCCTGAGTTCAAGCGCACTACTATTCATGCCCATGGCGGCGGCAAACCCCTTACCAGCATAGACACCTCAATCGGCACTACCTGAGTTCGAGCGCACTACTATTCATGCCCATAGCGGCGGCAAACCCCTTACCAGCATAGACACCTCAATCGGCACTACCTGAGTTCG